>JBHIBK010000001.1:0-22051 GCA_046759065.1 Thermoplasmata archaeon
GGAGAACACCTGTGAGGACTCGGAGTTGATCTGGTGAAGTTTCTCGAGCACACGGCAAAATCCCTGTTCCAGAAGTACGGCATTCCTGTTCCCAAGGGCATCCTGGTTGAGAGCGGGGAAGATATCAAGACAGTGAGCTACCCGGTCGCGGTGAAGGCACAGGTGCTCGTCGGCGGAAGGGCGAAGGCTGGTGCCATAAGATTCGCCCGCTCACATGAGGAAGCCTCCAAGGCAGCAAGCGAAATCATCGGAATGGATGTTCACGGGTTCAAGGTCCAGCAGGTCTTGGTGGAAGAGAAAATCAGCACCTCCAGGGAGTTCTATCTGGGAATCGCCATAGACAGGGAGGCGAGAAGCCCGCTGTTGATGGCGAGTGCTGAAGGAGGAGTGGAGATTGAATCCGTGCCTGATGACAGGATATTCAAGAAGCATATCCCGCCGTTGTCCTCGCTGCCATCCGATGTGCTCCGAGACGCATCTGAGTTCCTGCGTCTGGCAGAACACGAGGAAAAGGAGTTCTCAGCGATAGTGGATTCACTGTTTCAGCTGTTCGAGAAGGAGGATGCTGTACTTGTTGAGGTTAATCCCCTAGCCCAGACCAATGAAGGGTTCGTCGCAGTAGATGCAAAGCTGATTGTGGATGACAATGCTCTCTACCGCCACAAGGAGTTCCAGGACATGGAGCAGGATTTCACTCCCCTCGAGAAAGAGGCCAAATCCAAGGGGATAGCGTTCATTCAACTGGGAGGAGACATAGGGGTGATAGCGAACGGTGCGGGCCTCACAATGGCAACACTGGATGCGATAAGCGCCAAGGGCGGAAGAGGAGGTGTCTTCCTCGACCTTGGCGGGACGGATGACCCAGAGAAGGTGAAGCAGGCCGTTCGGCTCATGAAGAAGGCCAGACCGTCAGTCATCCTCCTCAACGTTTTTGGCGGCATCACTAGATGTGACTCGGTCGCGCTGGGAGTGAAGGAGGTCCTCGACGAGGAGGGGATAGAGCCCCCCGTTGTCGCGAGGATAAAAGGTGTGCACGAGGCTGAGGCGAAACGGATATTGAGGAACGCGGGATTCGTTGCTGTCAGCTCATTGGAGAGGGCGGCTGAGGAAACCGTCAGACTGACTGGAGGGTGATATGTCCATACTCATCGACGAGAGAACGAAGGTCATCATCCAGGGGATCACTGGACACCAGGGCACCTTCCACGCCAAAGCCATGCTCGACTACGGGACAGAGGTGGTAGGAGGCGTGACTCCTGGCAAGCGTGGGGAGAGCGTCCATGGAATCCCAGTTTTCGACTCCGTAGATGAGGCTGTCAAGTCGACAGATGCGGACACGTCCATGCTCCTCGTCCCGGCCCCATTCGCTCTGGAAGCCTCCTTTGAGGCCATCGACGCAGGAATCAGGCTTCTTGTCATGATCACCGAGAGGATACCTTTCCATGATGCGATCAAGATAGTGGCGCACGCAAGGCAAGAGGGGACCAGGGTGATAGGGCCGAACTGCCCAGGCATAATGTCGCCCGAGAAGTGCAAGGTCGGAATCATGCCAGCTACGATATTCAGGCGGGGAACGGTGGGAGTCGTCTCGCGCAGCGGGACTCTGACGTATGAGATCGTCAATGCGATGACCGAAAGTGGTCTGGGCCAGAGTACCTGCGTTGGCATCGGCGGGGACCCCATAATCGGATCGAGCATCGTTGAGATACTCGAGATGTTCGAGCACGATGACGAGACGGAATCGATTGTCATAGTAGGCGAGATCGGCGGAACAGCCGAGGAGACCGCCGCCGAATCGATCAAGAGAATGGAGAAGAGGGTGTTCGCCTACATCGCGGGCCGCACAGCACCCGCCGGAAAGAGAATGGGGCATGCAGGCGCGATAATCACGAGAGGGAAGGGAACGGCGGAGAGCAAGATAGCTGCCTTGAGCGAGGCGGGCGTCGCCGTTGCGGAATTTCCCGCTGAGGTCGCCGACCTAGTTCGAAGAGGAGATTAGTGCTTCGGGAGGTTTGGTGATTTCATGGGGAAAACAAGTGGGGACCCCTATCCAGCTGGAGCTTGTCACGGTATTCAATGATTATTCCCCGATGACCTGCAGGGAGTATCGGTGGACACTTCGCCTGACACACATCCTCAGGACTCCATCGTCTTCACAGGGTCCTGCGCAGACGACTGAATCTTCGGCGTCGACGCAGACAACGTATCCAAGAGGCTGTTCCGATGAAAGTGGTGATAGACAGGTCGGGCACGTTTGTATACGCCCGTGTAGGCCTGCAGTCTGCCGGGGTGTTCGAGGATGTCATAGACCCTCTCATCTAGAGGTTTTGCCCGATCCCCCGCCAGAAAGTCCCGAGACTGCGTTTGCTGGCTGAGAACTCAGCGGCAAATCGTTATATATCGAGTGCCTCATGAATCGAGACCGTGAGAAAGCTCGTCATATCTGAGAAGAGCTCTTCCGCCAGGAGAATTGCCATCATTCTCTCGAACGGAAAATCAAAGCGGGAGAGCATAGGAAGAATCCCAGTCTACAGTTTTGCGAGGAACGGTGTGGACTACTCCGTAATAGGCCTGAGAGGTCACATAGTGGGCTTGGACTATCCCGAGGAGTACAGCAATTGGGCAACGGTAAATCCGAAGGACCTTGTGCGGACAAAGCCAGAGAAAAGGGTCATAATGCAATCCATCGCTTCGGCCCTTGAGCAACTAGCAGAGAAAACGGACGAGGTCGTAATTGCGACGGACTACGATCGAGAGGGGGAGCTCATAGGCGTCGAGGCGGTCGAAATCGTCAAGAAGGCTGCCCCTGATGCGATGTTCAAGAGAGCCCGCTTCAGCGCCCTCACCAAGGCGGACATCGAAAGGGCATTCGACGAGTTGACTGAGATAGACTACGCTCTTGCTCAGTCTGCCGAGACGCGACAGACAATCGACCTCGCGTGGGGGGCGACCCTCACAAGGTTCATCTCCCTCGCTTCCAGCCGAGTCGGGCGGGAATTCCTCTCCGTGGGAAGGGTGCAGAGTCCAACGCTGGCACTCATCGTCGACAGGGAGCGGGAGATAGATGATTTCGTTCCGAAGCCTTTCTGGGAGATTCGCGCGACATTTCACAAGGCGATAGACTTCACAGGACGGCACTCCAATGGCAGGTTCTGGAACAAGGTTGACGCTGAGACGGTTCTTCGGGGGGTGGATGGTGCGAAGACGGGGAAGGTCCAGCTCTACGATGCAAAGGAGGGCAAGGAGAGACCGCCAGTTCCGTTCAACACGACCATATTCCTGGCGGAGGCGAATCGTCTCGGATTCTCCGCCTCTCGGGCGATGAGCATAGCCGAGGACCTCTACACGAGCGGGTGGATCAGCTATCCAAGGACGGACAACACCGTCTACCCGCCGACGCTTAACCTCAAGATAATACTCGAGAAGCTCGTAGATTCAGGTTTCAGCAGGGAGGCGAAAGAGCTCCTCAAACAGGAGAAGATCGTTCCCACAAGGGGGAAGAGCTTCGCAACGGACCACCCGCCGGTACACCCTGTGAGAGGTGCGAAGAAATCGAAAATCCGCGGGGACAACTGGAAGATCTACGAACTGGTCTGCAGGAGATTCCTTGCAACGGTGGCACCCCCAGCACTGGTGAAGACATCGAAGGCAGAAATCGATGTGAAGAGGGAGATCTTCTTCTGCGAGGGAAGGGAAATCCTTGACCCGGGATGGAGTAGATACTATCCGTATTACCCATCGAAGGAGTCCGACCTGCCAGAGCTGTCCCAGGAGGAGAAGGTCAAGCTCCTACTGGTGGAGATGAGAGAGGATGAAACGAGGCCCCCTCCCAGATACACACAGGGTAAACTGATCCAGGAGATGGAGAAGCTCGGTCTAGGGACGAAGAGCACGAGGCACGAGATAATAAAGAAGCTGTACAACAGAAAGTACGTGGAGGGGAAGTACCTTGCTCCGACGGTCTCGGCGAGGGCAGTGATAGATGCTCTCGGGGATCACAATGTGGGAATTGAGAAGCCTGAGATGACGAGCCTCCTTGAGAAGGATATGCTTGAAATCGCAAATGGAAGCAAGAGCGGAGAACAGGTCGTGGAGGAATCGCAGGACATCCTTGAGGAGGTAATGGAGAACCTCCAGTCGAACAGAAAGGAGATCGGCGAGGAAATCAAGACCGCCCTGAGGATGCAGAACTACATTGGAATCTGCAAGTCTTGCGGCGGGAACCTGAATATACTGAGGTCCCGGAGGGGGCAAAGGTTCGTTGGTTGCTCCAACTACCCAAAATGCAGGGTCACCCATCCGTTGCCGCAGATGGGAAAGGTAGTCCCGACAAAGAAAGTCTGTGAGGATTGCGGTTCACCCATGATAGAGATCACCGAGAGGGGCTCCATAGAAATCATATGCGTTGATGCTGAATGTCCGACCACCAAGGAGAGGAACACTCTCGGTACGTGCAGCAAGTGCGGCGGCGATCTCTCGATGAAGCATTCAAGGAAGGGGAAGAGATTCATCGGTTGCTCGGCCTACCCAGAGTGCGACAATTCATACCCTCTGCCCCAAAAAGGACTCATTCTGCCGACAAAGGAGACATGCGGAACTTGCGGGTCTCCGATTGTCATGGTCCTAATGAGGAACAGGAGGAAATGGTCCCTCTGTGTAAACCCGGACTGCGAAACGAAAACATTCAAGCGGGCCTAATCACTGCCTTCTCGGCTCCTTCGCCTTGGGACGAAGCTCCTTGCTCCCGCACTTCCTACATCTCGTCGCTCTCATGGCATTTCGTGCGTAGCACTTCATGCATATCTTCTTGACTAGCGTTCTTGCCTCAGCCTCTGGAAAGCGGGGCATGTGCCTTCTTGGATGTTCGCCACCCTATTAAATCCTTGCCTTCACTCACCACCTGGACACATGGGTGAAACATCAATGACCACGACCGACAGGACATCCCGCTCAAAAGGAGAAGCCTTTTTGCCCGAACACCGATTACTCACCGAATGCAACCCATAGGCCTCGTTGTCAATCCCATTGCGGGAATCGGGGGCCGCGTGGGCCTGAAGGGTACTGACGGCGTCCTAGACAAAGCCCTAGAGCTGGGCGGAGAGCCGGTTGCACCGGAGAAGATGTCGAAATTCCTGGACGCTCTTTCCTCCTTGCTGAGGGACGAGAATCTCGAGGAAATCAAGTGGTTCACATGCGGCGAGTCGATGGGTGCAGTCCATCTCGAGAAATTCGGGGAAGATCGATGGGAATGGGAAGTCGTCTTCGAACCGGGAGAACCAACCGCCGCAAAGGACACGATGGATGCATGCGAGGCCTTCTTGGAGCGCGATCTGGGACTCATGGTTTTTTGTGGCGGAGATGGCACCGCCAGAGACATCTGGAAGGTCGTTGAGGACAGGGTTCCCATAATAGGCATACCCTCAGGCGTGAAAATGCATTCCGGCGTCTTCGGAATGAATCCTGAAGCCGTCGCCTATATTGTCGTAAGGTTCCTCTTAGGAGAGCTGGATGTCGGGGACGGCGAGATCCTGGACCTGGATGAAGAGATGTATCGAGCTGGTAAATGGCACATCAGGCTCTTCGGAATCGCAAGCACTCCGAACGAGCCCAGCTATGTTCAGGTGGGGAAGATGCACGCCGAGGCGGTTCCCGAAGAGGAGGTGAAAACGGAGATAGCGGAGCACGTTACCGAGGACATGAACGACAACAGAGACACGTTGTACATACTGGGATCGGGTTCCACCGTTGCCGCGATATCCAAGGAAATAGGTGTCGACTACTCACTGCTCGGTGTTGACGCTGTCTACCAGGGCGAGCTTGTGGGAAAGGACTTGAACGAGGACCAGCTCCTGTCTCTACTGAGCAGATTCGAAAAGGTGAAGCTTGTCCTCACTCCAATAGGCGCGCAGGGCTTCATCCTGGGTAGAGGGAATCTTCAACTCTCCCCCGCGGTCATCAAGAGAATCGGCCTTAATGACATCGTAATCATCTGCACACCGGGGAAGCTAGGGCGCACGCCCTTCCTAAGGATTGACACGGGAGACGATGACCTGGACCAAGAGTTCAGGTCTAGAGAGTATGTTACGGTCGTCACGGGGTACAAAACGATGAAGCTGTGGAAAGCGAAATGAAGAAGGCTTATCAAGGGAAACTCTATACCTCTTTGCCGAAACCAAGGGGGAGGACATTTTGCAGGAGAAGATGAACGCGATAGTGAAAGTGAAGCCGGAAGAGGGCGGCACCGAGATGCAGGAGGTGCCAGTACCTGAACCAAAGCCCTACGAGGCTCTCATAAGAATGGAAGCCGTCTCAATCTGCGGAACAGACGTCCATATATACGAATGGGATGACTGGGCTTCGAAAAGGATCAAGGTCCCTCTCATCTACGGCCATGAATTCTCAGGTGTGATTGAGGAACTCGGGTCAGAGGTGGGTGGCTTCGAGAAAGGGGACAGGGTCTCAGGAGAGTGTCACGTCCACGACAACTACTGTTTCCAGTGCAGAACGGGAAACGCTCACATCTGCGAGAACGTGAGGATTTTCGGTGTGGACATGCCAGGAGTATTCGCGGAGTATGCCGCGCTTCCCGCAACGAATCTACTCAAGAACGGTGATCTTCCGGCGAAGTACGCAACCATTCAGGACCCGCTTGGAAACGCGGTTCACACGATCTTCGCAACCGATGTTCCTGGAAGAAACGTGGCCATCCTAGGTCTCGGCCCGATAGGGCTCATGTCCGTGGCCGTATGCAAAACAATCGGAGCTAGGAAAATCTTCGGCATAGGACGAAGGAATCGATACAGAATCGACCTAGGAAAAAGATGCGGGGCGGACTATTCACTGAGTAGCCTCACGGACGATGTGGAGAATATAGTTGCTGACAATACGGAAGGACGGGGAGTGGATGTCGTCCTTGAGATGACAGGAAATCCGAACGCGGTCAACATGGGTCTGGACCTCCTCAGACCGGGAGGAACGATAGCACTTCTTGGGGTGTTCTCCGAGCCGTGGACCACGGACCTCAACGAAAAGGTCATTTTCAAATACACTACGATCAAGGGAATCAATGGTAGGCTCATGTTCGACACATGGTACAGGATGCGCGGGCTGATGGAATCCGGGAACCTGGACCTCGAGCCCATAATAACGCACGAGCTCGGATTCGACCGCTTCGAGGAGGGCATGGCCGCAATGAGGTCAGGTGATTCAGGAAAAGTCGTCCTGTATATGGATTGATTCCGGCTTTGGAGGAATGCAAAATAGTTGCGAACATATGAAGGTTGAGACCCAAAAGAGGAGGTAGAAAGATGAGAGATCCGAACGGATTCATGAGAGAGGAATATCAGACGCTCGTGGAGAAGGGGTTTGACTGGAAACTGCGCGTTCTGGAAGGTCCCTCGGCACCTAGGTGCCGAGTGGAAGGAAGGGACGTGATAATGCTCTGTTCCAACAACTACCTGAACCTGAGCAACCATCCGAGGCTAAGGCAAGCCGCTAAGGAGGCCATAGACACCTATGGAGTGGGATCTGGCTCCGTGAGACCCATCGCGGGCAACATGGACCTACATATGGAGGCGGAGAGGAAGGTTGCCAGATTCAAGAGGACCGAAGCCTCTCTGATCTATCAAACGGGTTTCGCCGCGAACGCTGGTCTGATACCACAGCTTGCCGGGAAGGGGGATGTGATAATATCGGATGAGCTCAACCACGGCTCCATAATCGACGGCGTGAGGCTGACGAAGGCGGACCGGATGATCTTCCCTCATCGAGACATGGGAGAGCTCGATAGGGTCCTCAAGGAGGGGGACAGGAAATACAGGAGAATACTCATCGTGACAGATGGTGTCTTCTCCATGGACGGTGACATTCAACACATGGATAAGATATTGGAGTTGGCCTCCGAGGTCGGTGCCATGACCTTTGTGGACGATGCCCACGGAGAGGGTGTCATAGGACCCGATGGAAGGGGGATTGGTGCGCACTTCAACATATCGGGAGACATTGACGTGGAAATGGGGACGTTCTCAAAAGCGTACGGAGTCGTCGGAGGGCTAATCGCAGGTTCCCAGGACCTCGTCAACTTCGCAATCAACAAATCGAGGACCTGGCTTCTTTCCGGGTCTCATCCACCGCAAGTGGCAGCCGCCCAGATTGCAGCCATCGACGTACTAGAGACGGAACCCGAGCATGTGAACAACCTTTGGGACAACACGACCTACTTCAAGAAAGAGCTCGACTCCATGGGATTCGACACGGGTGAGAGTGAGACCCCCATTACGCCCGTCATCGTTGGCGAGTCTCACAAGGCCAAGGCCCTGTCGGAGAGGATTTTCGAGCTGGGTGTGTTCGCCCTTCCGATAGTCTTCCCAATGGTGGCAAGGGACAAGGCCCGAATAAGGACCATGATGAACGCCGGGCTGACAAGGGACGACTTGAACGATGCCCTTGCCGCATTCGAGAAGGCGGGGAAAGAGCTAGACATAATCTGAGCGGAAGGCGTCCATTAAAGGATGCATGTGCCGACACTGGCTGAGCCAGTTCGAAAGGTATTTATAGGGTCGACCTCACTACGGACTTTCGCTATATGACCCCCCTTTGGGGGTCCTTTCAACGGAGGAGGACGCTAATGTCTCGAAGGTTTATCGTGGTGATGTCTGCCCTGTTCTTGGCTTTCACTTGGAGCATGGCGACAGAACTCCCATCTGCTGATGCTGAAGAGGGTCCACTGGGTGGACTGTACGGAGGCGATTTCGTGGTCGCCGTAAAGCCGGATGCGGTCTTCACGCTGAACCCTGGTGGGAGTCCGGACGAGACTAGCGAGCACATCATCGACTTGATATACGACTCACTGGCAAGGATCGACACGGAAACCATGCTGCCCATTCCATGGGTCGCATCAGGATGGACCATTGATGAGGCAAATCAAACCGTCCTCGTTCAGCTAAGAGATGATGTAACGTGGCATGACCAGACACCTGTCGAGGCCAAGGACGTCGTTTTCACATACGACAGGAACTACACCGTGACCGAGGTTTCAAGCTACGAGGTCCTCTTCAACCTTTCCGGGAGCGATGATGACGGCGTGTTCCTCACGGAGGGGTTGACGGCCCCACTTATCAAGGATGGTGACACCACTCCGCTGGAAGGATGCGGAGCGTTCACACTTGTATCACGGAACAGCACAGCGGTCGTCATAGAGGCCTATGAGGACTACTTCGACGGCAGGCCCTACCTCGACAGGATAACGTTCAAGAAGTACTCGGGATTCGATGAGGCGGCAGAGGCCATGATCGGCGGAGAGATAGGTCTCCTTGGATGGCCTCTTAACACTACTGAAAGCTCTGTTTTTCTGAACGTCACCAACGAAACTATAACGAAAACCGTTTCCGTCCTCACGAGTCCTACGTTCAAATTCCTTTATGTCGGAATAAACACTCAGAGAATCCCGCTCAACGATTCAATAGTAAGAAAGGCAATTGCCATGTCCACGGACAAGGACCTCTACCTTTCCATAGAGGCCAACACGATCATAGCTGACTCCGTCGTAACCCCCGCAAACTCATACTGGCTCAATGCTAGTGTACCCAGATACAGGGTGAAAAGCAAGGTCGAGGGCGGGGAGAGCAAACCGGACCTGGACGCAGTGAAAATCATGCTTGACGTGTCCGGCTACACCGACCAGGATTCAGATGGCTTTCGCGAGCTCCCGAATGGATCTGATTTCTACTTTGACTTCCTCTACCCCTCATCAAGCATCGAGCTTCAGAAATCATCGATAGCTCTGGATCTGATGGACAAGCTCCAGAGAACCGGAATCGATGTAAGAGATACTCCCATAGATACATGGGCGGACCTAAACTCGAGCGTCCAAGCGGATAACTTTGGCATTTTCATAGGCGTTCTCGACGCGAGGTATGATCCGAGCTTCATTGGTGATGTCCTCCGTTCTGGTGCTTCTGGGAACCTGGTGAACTACGACGAAGCGGCCTTTGACCAGATTCTCGATGAAGCGAAGGCTGAGATTGGTATGTCACAGAGGCGGGACAAGGTGATGCACGCCCAAGGGTGGATCGCGGAAGAGAACCCCATAATACCCGTACTCCACTACGAGGTGATCGAGGCGATAAACAAGACGAAATACACGGGCTGGGTCAGCAAGGTCGAGGGTGTATACAACTTCTGGTCCTTCAAGAACCTTCACTTGGCTCAGGGAGCCCCTCCGAGGGTTTCGGTGATCATCCTCGCAGACCAGATTGGCTCTGGCGAAGAGATGGAAATAAGGGTGGAAGTGAAGCATCCCGATACCTTCAATGCCATGCCAGGGGTCTTTGTCCATGTCACTGAGTCCCTGGAACCTGATGCGAACTACTCTGGATACACGGACACGAGTGGTGCACTGACCTTCAACTGGACGGTCCCGATGGTAACAGAGCCGAGAACCGCGGTCTTCAGCGCCCGCACGAGCACCCCCGGATTCCCCGAGGCTGAGGGCGAGGGGGAGATTACGGTTCACCCGGGGGCCAAGGTCCTCCTGATATCGATGGCCAGGAATCCCCCGAGAATAGCATCCGATGGGACAGCATACATCAACATCACCGTGAGAGACTTCCAGACCCAAATGCCCGTAGAGGGTGCCGAGGTCACCATCCGACTGAGTCCCGATGATCTTGAGGGAAGCCTCAGCGAGCCCTCTGGGTTGACCGACGCGGCCGGTGTCTACCGAACTACGTTCACAGGATCCGTGTCAGTGGACACAACCTTCTTGGTCATTGCGGAGGTTTCCAAGACTGGATATGATGATGAGGTCGCCCAGACATCGGTCTTCATCGATCGCCATGGAGGATCCGCACCAGGAATCCCCGCGCTGGATGCCGTTTTTCTGATGGCTGCAGTCGTTCTTGTTGCCCTCAGCTACGCCTATTGGCGGGGAAGAATGGGCGGACCGAAAAGAAGATAATCGGTCCATGTTATCTGCGACCTGCAATGGCTGATGAGGATTTGCTCAAGGGTGTCAGAAGGCTCGAGTGGGCGAGAACCCACATGGGACTCCTCCGTGAGGTACGAAGAAAGCTGAAAAAAGAGAGAGTCTTTGAAGGGCTTAGGGTTGGAATGGCCCTTCACGTGGAGGCAAAGACGGGCATTCTTGCACTGACTATCAGAGAGGCTGGAGCCAAGGTGAGGTTGGCGTCCTGCAACCCTCTCTCCACGGATGACTCTGTCTCCCTGGCCTTGAAAGAAGAGTTCGGCCTGGAAGTGTTCGCAAGGAAGTGGGAGAGCAGGGAGGAGTACTACGGCAATCTGAATTCGGTCCTTGACCTGGAGCCGGACTTTCTCATAGATGACGGAGGAGACCTCATCTTCCTGGTTCACACCGAGAGAAAGGAGCTCTTGGATTCGGTCAAGGGGGCCAATGAGGAGACGACGACGGGAATCATTCGCTTGCGAGCCATGGCATCATCCGGGGATCTCATGTTCCCAGTGATATCCATCAATGACGCCCACATGAAGTACCTCTTCGACAATAGATATGGGACTGGGCAGTCCACCATGGACGGCATAATGACGAGCACGAATCTCCTTATCGCAGGAAAGAGGTTCGTTGTTGCGGGCTACGGATGGTGTGGCAGAGGTATCGCCATGAGAGCCAGAGGCATGGGGGCGCATGTCATCGTCACGGAGGTCGATGCGGTAAGGGCGGTTGAGGCAAAAATGGATGGATTCCAGGTCATGCCCATGATGGAGGCGGCAGGGAACGCCGATTTCATTGTCAGCGCGACGGGCTGTAAGGATGTATTCACCAGTGAACATATTGACGCGGTAAAGGATGGATGCATCCTGGCCAACGCGGGGCACTTCGACAATGAGATATCCAAGGATGCGCTGGTGAAGGCGTCAAAGGGCATCGAGAAGGTCAGGGAGTTCGTTGACAGATATGACCTTTCGAACGGGAAGTCGGTCTACCTCCTCGGTGAGGGAAGGCTGATAAACTTGGTGGCAGGTCAAGGTCACCCTGTTGAGATAATGGACATGAGCTTCTCTCTTCAAGCCCTGGCCTTGAGATACCTTTCCCAGAACCATCAGTCGCTCGAGAACAGGGTGTATGATGTTGCCAGAGAGATTGATGAGGAGGTTGCCAATATGAAGCTGGAAACGCTGGGCGTCAGGATTGACAAGCTGACAGAGTCCCAGAGAAGGTACCTTACTGATTGGACCTCTGGAACCTGACCGAGGAGGACTAGATGGCTGAGTACTTCCTGGGAGTCTACGGACACACCGTTCTCGACCACATAATAACCCTTCCGAGGCTTCCCCCGCCCAACACGTCGATCGAACTCATTGACCGAAGGGTTTTCTTTGGAGGGACCGGTGCGAATATAGCTAGGATAGCCTCATCCCTCGGTGTGAAAACGGCTCTGTCGTCCTTTGTGGGAGAGGACTTTCCCCCGGACTATGAGGAGGCTCTCGAGCAGTCCAATGTGAACATCTCTGAGTTGGTGAAGGTCCAGGGATACCACACACCGGTCGCATGGATATTCTCCGACAGTGAGCACAATCAGATATGCGTGATTGACCAAGGACCCTACCGTGATTCAGGAAGCTTCGATGCTTATGATAACACGGTCAGGAACTCCGAAATCGTTCACATATGCACAGGAAGGCCAGAATACTACATAGGAATCGTGGACACTGCGATTGAGCTGGGGAGGAGGGTGAGCTTCGACCCGGCACAGGAAATCCACTATGTCTATGACAAAGGAACCTTCAATGAGTTCCTCCAGAAGACCAATCATTTCTTCGCGAACGAGAATGAGCTCAACACCGCGCTGAAGTTCACCGGATTGGACGGAGTGCAAGACCTTGCTGAGATGGTGGACCTTCTAGTGGTGACCCTGGGAAAAGAGGGCAGTGCGGTCTTCCATGAGGGAGAGAAGTTCGAGATTCCGGCGATAGAACCCGGGAGGATTGAGGAAGCCACAGGAATGGGGGACGCATACCGGGCGGGCTTCTATGCCGCTTGGAGTCGGAGGATGGGTTTTGAGGACTGCGGGTGGACGGGTTCTGCTGCGGCCAGTTTCGCGATGGAGTCCCGAGGGGGACAGACGAACATCCCTACGTGGGAAGAAGTTCTCTCTCGGATGGAGGAGAATCGCTGAAAACTGCCCAAGAAAGCGATGTTTCTTGTGATAGCCAGTATGTGCCGTGACCCACATAGAAAGCTTTATAGACGGCAATAACCTTAGGGTGCTAGGGTGAGATTGTGGCCATAGGTTTTGTTCTGATAAGCACTGCACCTGCGAAAGAGCATGAGGTCTACAATGAGCTTCAGAAAGTCGATGAGATCGTTGAGCTCCATCCTCTCTTCGGGGAATACGACCTCATCGCAAAGATTGAGGCCGAAGACTTCAACGTTCTCGGTCAAGTGGTTGTGGACAAGATCAGATCAATAGGCGGAGTAATCGACACCAAGACCCTTACCGGCATCAAGTTCTAGGAGGTAGATGATATGATAGAAGTAAGTGCAGGAGAATTCATAGCCATATTGATATTCTCGTTTGCCCTCTTCCTGCTGATAACGGGCGCGTTTACGGCATACTTCGGCAGTGGAAAGAGCAGGAAGATAGGGGCAGGCCTTCTCGCTGGTGGCCTAATCATTGGGATTGTCTGGGCGTACCTTGAATGGCAGTACAAGAGTGCATTGGGCGACTTCCTCAGGGTTGATGACCTGGGCAATCTCATCGTGGGCTCCATACTCGTCCTCATTGCGGCAATAATAGGGGCCGCCTTGGCAATAGGTCTGTTCCTCCTAACCATAATGAAGTCCTAGGCCTCAGAAACCCTTATTTGTTTTCTCATACCTTTGGGTAGTGAGTATGATGTCTGTCCTCGTGGTCCTTGGCAGCAAATCCGACAAGAAAGTCGGAGACAAGGCTGTGGATATCCTCAATCAGTTCGGCCTGGATTCCAGGATGATTGTTGCATCCGCCCACAGGTCCCCGGACTACATGAGGAGCGAAATAGAGAAGAGCGATGCGAAGGTCATCATAGCTGTGGCGGGCCTCTCCGCGGCGCTTCCCGGTGCTGTGGCCTCACAGACCACAAGACCTGTGATCGGCGTCCCCGTGAGCGGGAAGATCAGCCTAGACTCCCTTCTTTCGATCGTCCAGATGCCTCCAGGGATTCCCGTTGCAGCGGTGGGACTCGATAGAGGGGAGAATGCGGCCTTATTGGCGGTCGAGATTCTCGCTCTCTCGGACGACCAGCTCAGAGAGAAACTCAAAAGACACAGAGAGAAGCTCAAGGAGTGGATATTGGAGGATTCCAGGTCAATCGGTGATTGATTGTTTAGTCCAGAATCGTTCATAGAGGGCCAGACCGAAAAGCTGGCAAAGGAGATAGACGGAAGGACCATAATTGGCGTGTCTGGAGGAGTGGATAGCACGGTCGCCGCGGTCCTGGTCAGCCGCGCAATCGGCGACCAGCTCTTTGCGGTCTACGTCAACAACGGGTTCATGAGAAAGAACGAGGACACTGAGGTCGCAAAAACTTTCGATGCAACGGGCGTCCGATACAGAATCCTTGACGCCTCCGACGAGTTCTTGGACTCGTTGAAAGGGGTAGTCGACCCCGAGGAGAAAAGGAAGATCATCGGGAGCAAATTCATCGAAATCTTTGAGCGGGAAGCCAAAGCGTGGGGAGCGGGGTATCTCGTTCAGGGGACGATTGCCCCTGACTGGATCGAAAGCGGCGGTCAACTCCGCGATACGATAAAATCCCACCACAATGTGGGCGGTCTTCCACTCTCGATGAAGCTGAAACTCGTTGAACCGCTAAGGGACCTCTACAAGGATGAGGTCAGAAAGGTGGCACGGTCCCTGGGCATCTCAGTATCCGAGAGGCAGCCATTCCCGGGTCCAGCACTCGCGATAAGAATACTCGGTGAGGTCACCCCTGAGAGAGTGGAAGTCGTGCGGGAGGCCTGCGCAATCGTGGAAACGGAGATTGAGAACGCCGCGGCGGCGGGCAAAATGGAAATCCCGTGGCAATACTTCGCGGTCCTGCTCCCGCTGAAATCCGTGGGCGTTCAAGGGGATGTGCGTGCATATGGAAACACAGTAGCGGTTCGAGCAGTGGAATCCGTCGATGGAATGACCGCAAAGTACATGCACATCCCCCGTGACGTTCTCGAAAGAATATCGCTTCGAATCACGAACGAAATCAAGACGGTGAATCGCGTAGTATACGACGTGACCCATAAGCCGCCGGCCACAATAGAGTGGGAATAGCGGTCAAAGGTTTATATCGTGATAGCTCGATGACCACCTGTGAAGATATCAGTCATCGACAACGGTGGACAGTGGACACACAGGGAGTGGAGGGTCCTCAGGGACATCGGGGTTGAAACGGAGATAATCCCCAATACGACCCCTCTTGCTGAGATTGATTCGGATGGTCTGGTTCTTTCTGGCGGTGCGCCCAGAGTTGGGCTAGACGTGGACAAGATGGGCAAGAACGGTGAGTATCTGGAGAAAGGTGAGATCCCCATATTGGGCATTTGCGCGGGTCACCAGTTTATGGCGATATTTTTCGGCGGGAAGGCCGAGGCTTCTGGGACTCCTGAGTTCGGAAAGGCCACCATCGTGGTCGAAGAAGAGGACGATCTCTTTGTGGGCCTGCCCAAGAAGTTCGAGGCGTGGGAATCGCACAATGACGAGGTCAGCGAACTCCCGCCGGACTTCATCGTACTTGCACATTCGGACAACTGCCCAGTTCAATCGATGAAGCATGTCAAGAAGCCATTCTACGGCGTTCAATTCCACCCTGAGGTTGAGCATACCGAGCACGGCTACGACATCTTCAGGAATTTCATCGGTGTCTGCGAGGAAGAGTGAGTGAAGAAAAGCGACATTATCATGGATGCCCTGAAGCACAGGCGGAGGAATGAGACTCTGGAGAAGGCCATTGGCAAAGCCGTGAGGAGGTCTGGCGGGAGCTTTGAGTATTACATTGAAATCATGTCGTGCATACGCGAGAAGAGGAGGGCGAAAAAACTCACTCTCTTGGATGCGGCCCGCAAGGTCGCTGACGGGGACTAGTCGTAGATTCTCCTGTTGACTACCTGATCCGGGATTCCGCCGTCCAAGACCTTCAGGACCTGCTCAGCCACAATGATTCCCGCCCGCTTTTGAGCCTCAGTCGTAGAGGCACCCAGGTGCGGTGTGAAGTGAATGTCCCCAAGCTCAAGGAGAGGACTGTCCCCTGGAGGTTCATTTTCGAAGACATCGAGGGCGGCTCCGGCGATGAGCCCTTCTTGGAGCGCACCCGCGAGCGCGACCTCATCGACGATTCCCCCTCTGGCGCAGTTTATCAAGTAGGCACTCTTCTTCATCGAATGCAGTTCCTCCCTGCCAATGAGACCTCTCGTTTCCGGTGTGAGGACGGCATGGATGCTCACGAAGTCGGATTCTCTGAGGAGTTGATGAAGGTCATAGAGTTCCACTCCGATCTTTGCGGCAGTCTCCTCAGTCAGATACGGATCAGATGCGAGCACTCTCATTCCAAAGGCCTTGGCCCGCTTAGCGACTTCTGCGCCAATTCTACCAGCGCCGATCAGACCAAGAACCTTGTTTTGGAGTTCGGTCCCTATGAATCTCCTCTTCTCCCATTTCCCTGCGCGCACGCTACGATCGGAGAACACGAGGTTTCTGGCTAGAGATAGCATATGCGCGATCGCCAATTCAGCAACCGATACGGTGCTTCCCCTGGGCGAGAAGACCACTGGAATTCTCCTCTCCGATGCTGCCTCCATATCGATGTTGTCAACGCCGACACCAGCCCTTCCGATGACCTTGAGATTCTCTCCTCTCTGGATGACTTCCGCAGTTACCTTGGTTCGACTCCGAACGACAAGGGCATCGTAGGAATGGATGTTCTCGAGGAGTTCCCCCGCTTCATATTCCTCCGCATCGACTTCATGCTTGACTTTCAGTATATCGATCGCCTTCTCGGCAATGGAATCGTTTACGAGGATTCTCATTGAAGCACCACAGACGTCAATGGTCAAGCAATATTAAAATCCGAGGTCACCCCACAAGGCCGGGAATGAAAAGTAACAAGCTGACGATCAGAACGACGATCAGAATTATCGCGAGCACGATTGCTATGATGGACATCTTCATGTCGGAACCGATGATTATGGGGATGGGACCGAGCATCACTACCCCGCCGAACTTCGTCCGGGGCTTCTTGGCGGGAGGAGCTGCTTCCCTGCCACTCGTTGGACGACCGACAGGCAGCCCTCCAGGAATGAGTCCAAAGAATCCAAGAAAGAATGCGGTAATCAGGCAGAGGATGCCGAAGAAACCCCATATGTCCGATCCAACATACACAGGAAAAATCAGGGCCAGATAGACGGTCCCGCCGCCTTGGGTCACGCTGATGGCCAGCAGTGCGATGCCCAGAAAGAACAGTCCCAGAACGACGGCCAACAATCTTCTCATTAGCCTCTAATTCTCCTATTCGTATAAATCCTTTCGGTGTTCCTTCTCAGAGTGGTCAGATTAACCTTTTATCTCCTCAAACGATTCCTCCCTGGAATGCTGGAGAACATCGTAGCCCAAATCTTCAGATCGCAAGGTTTCTCGGTCAAGCTGGAGAAGAGCAGAATCCGCGCAGAAAAGGCGGGCAAGTCAGTTTTCGTTGGCATAATTTCGGAGGGGGAGCTTGACACATTCCTCAAAGAGGTCAGCAAGGAGCCTTGGTTCAAGGTCGCCATTCCCACGTACGAGTTTACTGGTGAAGAGCAGAAGGACGCTCTGGAAAGGAAGGTCTCGCTTTGGAGTCTGGATGAGGTGGAGGACCGCATCCAAGGGGAGCTTTTTGAGGTTCTCGACTTGCCAGATGATTTCGAGCGCGAGGAGGTAATGGAGGCCATCGTCAAGCCGGTTCTGACGCATGATGACATAAGGGAAATCGGAAAGAAAACGGTGGGAGGATTCAAGTACATGCTCCAGCTCGTTCCTCACTTCGTGTACGACTTCACGGCGGTGTTGACGGTACCTGGGGAGAACGACAGAATCGTGGACGGTTGCGTGGCCATCAACGCGCTGACGTCCCAGTGGGAGACGTGGGAGCGCGGCTTCGAGACCGTCGAGGAAGTAAGCATATCACACGAAAGACTGGAGCCGAAAATCGATGTGGAGTCCGCCCTTGAGAGGGCAAGGGAAGCGGCTCGCGAACTCGGGACAGAGGAGATTGAGAGCGTTCAAGAGGCGGATCATGCGACGATTGTCGAGAAGAGAGTTGAGAGCCCGGAGGATGAAGACGTCGCTCTCAAGCGCAGAGGTCTGGTGTATCTTCCTGTATGGTGTGTGGAGGGAACATTGGGTGCAATAATCGTCAATGCCAACACCGGAAAAATAATCAGAGAGGACTACTACGAAACGTAATCCCTTATCTTCTCTATCCTTTCGAGAATCCCCTCCCAATGACTGCCCTTCCAATAGTGTTTTCCGCAATCCTTGCAACGCCAGAAGACGCTTTGGTTGGAGAGGACATCCTCAGGTACGTTGTTCCCCGCCTCTTCTTGACCAATCTCCTCGATTAGGCCGTTGCACACTGAGCATCTTGACATGGGCTCCTCCACCTTCAGATTGAGAGCGCGAAAGACCTGAACGACCTGATGGTCGAGGTCGTCCCCGTCCAGATATATGGCGTCCACGTCCCTGCTCTGACTCAGCTCCTTATCCCTCGTCAGTATGACCCTGCCCTGAGAAATTGCGATCTCCTTCAGTTCCTTGTCACTCATGGGACCCACGAACGCAGTATCGAGCCCGAGGAATCTCAACCATTTTGCCAGCGTTCCGAGCATGTGATCGCAGAGAAGCTTCACCTTTTCACCACGTATTCGAGAAGGACCCCCTCTCCCAACTTCGCGTGGTTGACCAGCTCCAGCTTGGCAACTTCATGGAAGGAAGAGAACCCCTTCCCGTCCGCGGGAGTTGGAGACCCCTTCCCGCCAATAATCATGCTTCCCACGAAAACCTTGAACTCATCAACGAGACCCTCTTTGAAGAAGGACCATATAACTTCTCCACCGCCCTCCACCAGCACGCTCGAGAATCCTCTTTCGCAGAGAGTGGACATGAGGTCCTTGAGATGGACTCTCTCCTGTCCGCATCGAATCACTTCCGCCCCGCCAAAACTGCGGGTGCATCGCTCGGATGTCGCCACAATCGTCCTTGTCCCGCCATCGAAGATGGATGCGTCCTCGGGGCACCGACCGTTGGAATCGAGAACCAGCCTAACTGGATTCTTTACATCCGAGACATATTTTGACTTGACCAGCAGGCTGGGATCGTCCGACAGTATCGTCCCTACTCCAACGGCAATGACGTCCGTGGAGTTCCTCAGTTGATGAACGCGTCTCATGTCCTCCTCACTCGAAATCCTCGTCTGCATCCGAGTGGGAAGAGCTATCTTCCCGTCAGCGGACATGGCGCAGTTCACTACTACTCGCGGTTTCACGCGGTGTGATTGGCGCCTTATCATTTAACGCTTTTTGGATGGAGACACTTAAATAGCGGTTCCCAGATTGAAGCGACGCTGACCATGGAGAACGTCCACATTTACGAACTGAAGAGGATGGACTTGAAGGGGGCCACTGTTATTGATGGATTCCCGAGCGTCGGTCTCGTCAGCTCGATTGTAGCGAACTACATCATAAACGCCCTCAATCTTGAACAAGTTGCGATAATGGATTCCATCCATTTTCCGACGGTCTCGCTGATAAGAGACGGAGAGCCGATGAACCCCGTCCGAGTCTACGCGGGGTCAAAGGAGGAGAACAAGGACAAGATCGTGGTCTTCATATCCGAGTTCCAGCCGCCACCAAACCTGATAAAGGTCATCGCGGCTGCGGTCATCGACTGGGCGGCGGATCAGAAATGCGATCTCCTTTTGTGTCCTGAGGGCCTCATTGTGGACAGGGACGCCGGAGTTGAGAAACGCTCTGAAATCCAGGTCTATGGGATAGGAAGCACCAAGAAGGCCAGTGGTGTCCTGAAAGAGAACGCCATTACCGTCTTTGAGGAGGGTGTTATCACGGGCGTGGCTGGCGTTCTCCTCAATGAGGGGAAGAAACGAGATTTCAATGTCATAAGTCTTCTCAGTGAGGCACATCCTGATTATCCAGATGCTCGAGCGGCCGCGAGAGTCATTGAGACCATCGACAGGATTCTGCTGCACACAGAGCTCGATGCACAACCACTGTACGAAGAGGCAGAGAGGATAGAGCTCCAGTTGAAGAGCATCCACAAGCAGACCGCCACGGCCAAGAGGCCTCCGAGCCCGGTCAGGCCCTCCATGTACGGCTAGGCTCGACCTCAATCCTCCACCTACTTCCGACTCGGATGGTCCGGAAAGAGACATCAAGGAACTTCTCGAGCAACCACATATGGGTCCTCGTATGACCGCTTATCTCTCGTACTGCGATCGTTGAGGGCTTCCCTGCAATCGCTAGACAGGGCAGGATTTGATCGGAAAGATGCAGGTCAGCGGTCGCGCCTGCCTCGGTCTCCAGCAAGAGTGCGTTCATTGCCTCTTGAGCGACTTCCTCCGCCTTCACGTCCCTTTCGGCAAGAGCACTGGATCCAAGGACCACATCTCCCGCCAATGCCCTGAGAACGACGGCACCGCCCTGACCAGTTGCATGTTCCTCGCCCAGCCTCTCCGCATGGACCTTGGTCTCAGCAACGCTCTCCAGCCCGCTCAGAACCCTCTCCATCCTGCGAAGTATGTGATCTGGCAGATTCCCGACATGGGCGAAGCCCTCGATTCTCTCAATGGGCGGGAGGTCAGCAAGTCCTAGTCCGTCCAGTTCTTTGAGCGGGTATACAGTCACTCGAATGTTTCCCCCTCCTCTTGGATAATAGCCTCTCCTCACGGCCTCCACCTTGACCTCTCCGCCTAGCCGTCTCAGAACGGGCAGGAACACTCGCTCAAAGTAGTCCCAGGGGGGTGACCATTTCACATCGGTACCGCCAGTCACACTGATGCGACACCTCCGGCCGGATGAAAGAGCGGGGAGAAGACAGGCCTGAAGAACGAGAGTTACGCTTCCAGCTGTGCCAATATCGAAGCGGAAGTCCCCACCTGAAAGCTCTCCAGGATAGAAGCATATCTCCAATGCCCCCTTTTGCAGATTGTCGACCTTCGCGTTGGATAGCTCTACGACGCTCCTAATGGATGTGACGTGCTGGTTTGCCAGTCCTGGCTTCGGTCTATTGACTCGCATATTGAAGATCCTGACGTCCTTCCCAGTGAGTGCGGAGAATGCCACTGCCATCCTTATGATCTGCCCTCCTCCCTCACCGTGGCCTCCGTCGATCTCGATCACGTTTCTCACGCTCATAATTCCCCTCGCCAAATAACTGTTTCGCGTGCAACTAGGTAAAGTTCTTATCGTTGGGAACCTTTCGCGGGAATGGCGACCTTGATGTCAGTGACGATTCATAAAACGGCCGAGGTTTCCACCCAGGCCGAGATAGGAGAGGACACTGCCATATGGAACGAGGTTCAAGTGAGGGAGGGCGCGAGGATAGGAAGGAATTGCAGGATAGGAAAATGCGCCTACATAGGAAAGGATGTCGCAATCGGCGATGGCTGCAAGATACAGAACAGGGCGACTATCTATCAGGGCGTAACGCTGGGCAACTATGTCTTCGTCGGTCCGCATGTGGCCTTCACAAATGATCCTTACCCTCGTGCGGCAACTGAGGATTTTGAGCCGATTTCCACGGAAGTCGAAGACCATGCCTCGATTGGAGCTGGCTCCGTGGTGATATGCGGAATAAGGATTGGGAAGTATGCGATGATAGGTGCAGGAAGCATTGTCACGAAGAGCGTCTCGCCCCATGCTCTTGTCATTGGAAACCCTGCGAGAGTTGTTGGACACGTGTGTGACTGCGGACATCCTTTGGACGAGGAGAACGTTTGTGAAGCCTGCGGGAAGAAGACGGAAGTGGAGGGATGACTTTCTGATTCCGATAGCACG
>JBHIBK010000002.1:0-18492 GCA_046759065.1 Thermoplasmata archaeon
CTGTATTTGGGTCAAAGAACCTGAAAGCAGTTGTGGCAAGGGGAGGTCTGGAGGTTCCCATACACAATGCGGAGAAACTGCGAGAGGTCATAAGAGAGTTCAACTCAAATGTGAGAAGCGACAAGGAAAAGGGCAAATGGTTCTATAAACACGGTACTTCCGGAATACTCGAGAGTGCTAACGAAAAAGACAGGCTTCCAACGAGAAACTACCAAGAGGCAGAGTTCGAACACGCCTCCGAAATCTCCGGAGAAGCGTTATACGACAAGTATGAGGTCAAAGCGGTCCCCTGCTGCCCGTGCTCCATTGCCTGCCCAGCGACCCTTGATGACAAGTGGGACAGACCTGAGTATGAAACACTCGCGATGATAGGATCAAACACAGGGAACAAGGATCTAGATACGATTGTGGAAGCCAATATGCTGTGCAATAGGCTTGGGCTTGACACGATTTCCACGGGAGGAGTGTTGGGATTCGCGATGGAGTGTAGCCAAAGGGGGATAGTCGATGAGAGAATCGAGTTTGGCAAACCGGCGGAACTGAAAGATTTCATTCGCAAGATTGCATACCGGGAGGGGATAGGCGACCTGCTTGCGAAAGGTGTCAGGCAGGCATCGAAGGAATTGGGTGAGGATGCAGTTCGAATAGCAGTTCAAGTGAAGGGTCTTGAAATTCCCGCATGGGATCCCCGAGGAAAGCTGGGACATGGGCTTACCTACATGACTGCGGACATAGGCGGTTCCCACCTTCGGGTTGTCTACTCGACAAGAAGCAAACCTGATGTCAGCGCATTAGGGCTGGTCGAGGGAATCATAGAGGGGCAGGATTTTTCGGTGGAACGCGACAACTACATAATCTGTGACTTTGCCACCGGCTCAATGACCTCTGACCTGAGAAAGGGGGCCTTTGAGGCGATAACAGGCAATCCTCTTCCTGACGAGGAGCTGAAGATGGTGTCGGAGAGGATATGGACCTTGATAAGGTCATTCAATGTCCACGAGGGAATCTCAAGGGCAAACGATAGACTTCCAGAGAGGTTTCTGCGAGACGCTCTCCCGACAGGCATGGCGAAAGGTTGCACGGCTTTCGTCTCCGACGAGGATATGAACCTAGTGCTGGACAGGTACTACGAACTGAGGGGCTGGGATACCAACGGAATACCTCTGCCAAAAACGTTGGAAAGATTAGGCATCGGGACGTAGGTCGCCTAGACCGCAATTCACATTCTTGATACAGAACTGCAAGAATCGCTCCAATATTGGGGAATTTATATCCTCTACCCCATAATAGTTGACTTTCGAGCAAAAATCAAAATACATGATAAGCCATTCAGGTTTTGTCAAAGGGATAGCATCCCACCGATCCGCATGCGTTCGGTGTGAGACTCCCTTGATAAGCACTGGCCGTGGAAGACATGTATGTGGGGATAGATGTCGGGGGGAGAGAAGGTAAGAACACGGAGATAGCACTTCTCCAGGGTGAAGATCCTCATCCCACTCTGGTTGCCATTCATGATGTTCCCCCAAGAGGAGATGACTTCATAGTCAACTTCCTGAGCGAAAGGAAGGATGTCATCAGGGCGGTGGGGGTGGATTCACCGTTCGATCTTCCACCCTGTACCAGATGCAAGCACAAGGAGTGTTCGGGTCTCGAACTGTGTTCGTCGGACGAGGCAAGGATGATAACGAATTCCGGCGGGAACCCGTACGCGGAAAGGTTGACGGAAATCTACGTTTCAGAGTCAATGGAGGAGGTAAGACCCATGCAGACAATGGCTTTGGGTCAGATCGTGGCAAGAACGATGTACCTGCTCAAGCGACTAAAATCCGAAGGCTTCCCTTCCTCGAATATCAGAGAGGTGTATCCGAAGGCTTCACTTTTCGCATTCAGGCGGGTCCTAGGAATGTCACCTGAGGATTTCAATGGCGCAGTGAAGGAATACAAGACAAAGGATAGAGGCAGAGAGGCAAGATCCTCCATCATCGACTCACTTTCTTCCATCATTGATTTCTCTTCGTTCAGAGAGGAGTGTGAAGAATGTCACGACAAGCTTGACGCGGCAATTGCTGGGCTTAGTGTGTTCTACAGCACCCGCGACCTCACACTGCCTCGGCCAGATGAGCTTCCGGAAGAGGCCGGCTGGATTGAGATTCCTGACTGGAAGAGAATTGTGGTGCCCTTTCGAATCATAAGATTCGGAAAGCGTTTATAAATCCGTTCTGATTCTGCCTTATGCTGGACAACACGACGACCATAGACAGCCTCAAGAAGAGGATTCACGAGTTCATTGACCGGAGGGATTGGCAGAAATACCATAACCCCAAGGATTTGGCGATGTCCCTATCCATAGAAGCCGCAGAGCTTTTGGAGATTTTTCAGTGGAAGGATGGACAGGAGATTAGTGAGGGTTTGCCCGAGCTCAGGAGCAAAATCGAGGAGGAACTAGCTGACATCGCGATCTATCTGCTGAGCTTCTGTGTGGCTAACGAGATCGATCTCTCAAAGATTGTACTGGACAAGGTCAGGAGAAATGAGGAGAAATACCCAGCAGATCAATATAGAGGAAGAGCAAGCTTGTGATTACCGACTCAGAATGTCCTTGATTCTCAGAAACCTTTTCCTCAGAGGGAACTCAACGGCACAGCCCGCCATCTCCAATCTCTTCAGCGTCGTATCATAGGGGTCGACGACCTCTTCCTCTAGGTTGATGAGAAGTGTCGAGTCGATTTCTGCCAGCCTCTCCGCCAAAGACAAGCGTTCTTCGAAGGACGTGAAGCGTGGATCGGCTGACATGGAAGCCACGTGAAATCTGGCACCGCAGTCCATGAGATTCCTTACGCCCTGAAAGGGGATGTCAAAAGCATCCTTTGTCGCCCCTGTCTTTCTCTCGAAATCCTCTGGGGTCCCAGCCTTGAGGGAAAGACGAATGTAGACCTTTCCGTAGGAGGAGACCTTCCTGACGTAGTCCTTGTCGATGCCAAAGAGGATGCCGTTCGTTTCCATGATGAATGCGTCAAAATCCGAGCCTTCTATGAGGTCCAGGAGACCTAGAAGATGGTCCTTCCCTAAAGTTGGTTCAGCCCCGGAGAGCCTCGCCTTTTTGACTCCCGCCTTCCTTGCCTCCTGTGTCAAGAGTTCGAACGCTTCTTCAGGAGTGTGGAAGTCCCCCATTTTCTCAGGGAAGTCTCGAGACCAGTCGACCCAGCAGAAGATGCATCTCAGAGAACACCCCACCGTGTATCCGGTGGAGATTCCGCCGTATACACCGACCACGTAGAAGTCAGAGTATTTCCTCTCGTCTCCCCTGCAGACGATCGCTTCTGTTCGTCTCGCCAGCTCCACTGGGTCAAAGGCAGTCCAACTCTCAGTGACATATCTGGGATAATCTTTCAGGTTCTCCTTCCTGGAACGTACCTCTTCACTGGGCAGTCATTCACACTCCCGCAGTTCTTGCAGATTCTCCTTTCCACATGGCACCCGCCAAGTCGCGCGTAGTGGCTGACGAGGTCACTACCCTCAGAACCCGGCTCAACTCCTGGAATGGAAGGATGTCCACTCCAGTTGACGTTTTCCAAGCCGCTCGAGTGCGCGACCTCTACGCAAGACCTCATGAAATCGATGGATGGACCGCGAAGGTCCTCCAGCACGAAATTAGGCCTGAAGGCCAGGAAACTGGCGGGAAGCGTGGGATCGATGTCACTTATGAACTCGCACAGGTCGCGAAGCTCACCATCGTGAACGCCCTCGATGACCATAATTCGAAACTCCCAGAGCTTGTCTTTATGGTATTTGCCAATTGTCTCAGCATTCCTCAGTACGGGCTCTGCGAAGGCCCCGGTGAGCCAAGAAAACGTTTCTTCTTCGAAGGCTTTGATGTCGAAGGTTATCGATGTGGCGAAGCTGAGAACCCTTCTCAGGGAGGCCTTTGTCAGGAACCCGTTCGTGTCGTAGTTCACTTTTGTTTCGGGATTCACGGCTCTGGCTTCTCTCACGACCTCTTCAATCCATGGCAGTGATGGTGTTGGCTCTCCTCCTGTGAAGAACAGCCTGTCCGCTCCGATCATGTGGGCGGCGGCACTGTCCAGTTCAGCAAGGGCCATGCCAGCCCACTCCCGAGGTTCATAGCAACCTTCAGTCTCGGAGTGTGGATTCTGCGGGTAGTGAGCAATGGACCAGTTCTGGCAGAACAGGCATCTGAAATTGCAGCCCGCCATAAAGGCATCGAATGATGCTGGCGGAGCAGGGTGAAGCGTCGAGTGGGCAACAATGAGCTGACCCAATCCACAGACTCCCCGCTCTCCTGCGAGCCTGTCCACACCGCACCGCCATTCGCAGAGGTTGCAGTTCTCGAGGTCCCTCAAAGAAAGCACGACCTCCTCAAGGTGGCGTAGGCGACTCTCATGAGGGCTTCCAGATTGACGATGTCCTCCCTGTTGTATGCGATGAGCAGATCGAGAGATTCATCCATGCCGGATTCGTACTCTCTCCACAGGCGCACAGCGTCGAATCCACTCAGACCCTGAGTTTCCTCCGGTCTGTGAATGCCAACATCCCTCTCGATGACCTTCAGCCCTCCCGTCAAACCTATCCGCCTTAAGGGGAAGCGAAGGTCGATATGAATCTGGTCCAAATCAATCGACGGGAACTCTTCGTTTATGAACCGAAGATCGAAACCGGCTCCGTTGTACGTAACGAGAAGCTTGTACTCCCTGATTTGCTTGGTGAAATCCCTGAGATTGATGCTTCGCACAAAGGTCTGAACGTTTCTTCCATCGTAGAGACCGATGACAGTGATCTCATCATCATGTGGGGACAGTCCTGTTGTCTCTATGTCCAGATAGGCGATCGAATCGCGGAACTCAGGGAAGGCCCGCCAGAGCTCTCTCCTCGGAAGCCTCTCCCGGAAGAATCTCTGATTCTTGCGCTCAAGTTGATCGAATGACCGAGCGATTTCGTTAGCGACGACCTCTTTTTGCCTCGAACCCAACGGAAGACCGGTGGTTCGCTTGAGGCAATCGTTCCAGGTTCTGATTCCGGATCGCCAAATCTTTCTCTCTGTTTGATAACCCACGCCTGGAACATGAAGAAAGGTATTCTTGAGCGTTCGATTCCCCCGCCCAAATATCATCTCAACATTACTTAACTCCTGCGAAATCGGACAGCTTTTATCCTACAAAGCCTTCTTCTGTGTCAACATGAAAACGAAGCTGACTTTCTACGGAGGAGTGTCTGAGATAGGAGGGAACAAGATCCTTCTGGAGGAGGGGAAGACGAGGATCTTCCTCGACATGGGACAGTCATTTGGCTTTGACGAGGATTTCTTCACTGGCTACCTCGGCCCGAGAATGTCCAGGGTCGGCCTAAGAGATTACTTTGCGCTCAACCTCGTCCCCAAGATCAGTGGCCTTTATTCGAATCGGATGCTTGAGAAGACGAGCTTCAAATATCGACCGCCAAGGTTTCAAGCGATCTTCCTAAGCCACATACACTTTGACCATTCCTGGCACGTCCAGTTCATCGACCCCGAGATTCCTGTATACCTTGGAGAGGGCACGAAGATAATCCTGGACTCATGGGAGGAGATGTCAAAAAGTGTGAGATTCGGGGAACGTGACTACAGAACATTCCGAACGGGGAATGCGATAGACGTGGACGGAATCGAGGTTCGACCAATCCATGTTGACCATTCCGTACCAGCGGCGTATGGATATATCATCCACACGAGCGCAGGAACAATAGCCTATACCGGGGACATCAGAAGGCACGGCCCTCACTCCGAGATGACGGACGATTTCCTGGAAGAGGCACAAGAGGCTGACATTCTGATTTGTGAGGGGACGAGAGTGGAGCCCAGGGAGAAGAGGAAGAACTACGCAGAAAGCGAGGTCTTCAGTCACAGCAAGAGTGTCGTCAAGAAGGCAAAGGGAAAGCTCGTAGCGACTACGTTCTATCCCCGAGACGTTGACAGAATGAAAACATTCCACAGAGTTGCGAAGGAGACCGGTAGGAGCTTCGTCGTATCGGCGAACACGGCCAGGCTTCTGATGAATCTCGCGAGAGATCCTGGCATAGAAGTTCCTGACGTGATCAAGGACGAGAACATTCTCGTTTACGCTCGGGATCTGTTGAAGAGGTCCGGCTGGCAGAAAGAGCTACTGGACCACAGCGTGAACGCGGAATACGTGCACAGGAACCAGGGGAGGCTCATCCTTCAGCTTGACTTCCATCACTTCACGGAGTTCGTGGACATAAATCCCAAACCAGGGAGCTACTTCATCCATTCAATGAGCGAGCCCTTCGAGGAGGACGACATTGAGGACAAGGTGAAGCACAACTGGCTTGACCACTTCAAGTTTCACTTCCGCCAATATCACGCGAGCGGTCATTGCAGTAGGGAGGAGATCTTCGGCATTCTAGAGACCATTGATGCAAGGACCGTCTTTCCCGTGCACACGGAATACCCGAGGATGTTCAAGAAAGCAGCAAGGGGAGTGGTCATTCCCAAGCTAGGCAAGACGTACGAGCTCTAAGGAAAGTCTAATACAAATAGGGACATTCCTGATTCGAATGCTGGAGGTCAAGAAACGGGACGGGCTGGGGAGAATTTGCCTGCTTGACACGGCTCACGGTGAGATAGAAACCCCAGCACTGGCACCCGTCGTGAATCCAAATCAAATGACCATTCTTCCGAAGGAAATGAAGGACAAGTTCGGAGTGTCCTTGATCATTACGAACGCTTACATAATCCGAAGCAGTCCAGAACTGAAATCCGAAGCGAGAAACAAAGGCATCCATTCTCTCCTCGACTTCGACGGTCCCATTATGACGGACTCCGGTACATTCCAGTCTCATGTATACGGGAAGGTCGATGTTGACAACCTCGAAATAGTCCAGTTTCAGCGCGACATCAGTTCGGATTTCTCAACCATCCTCGACGTCTTTTCGGAACCAAACGAGTCCTGGCAGGAGGCAGAGATGGCGGTGAAGAAGACCCTCCAGAGGGCGGAGGCTGCACGGAATGCGCATCCAGACCTTCCCCTCCTCGGTCCAATCCAGGGCTCCACATATCCGGACCTGAGGGAGAAATGTGCGGATAGAATCAGCTCAATGGATTTTGCCATCCACGCAATTGGCGGTGTCGTGCCCCTCATGGAGACCTACAGATTTGGCGATCTGGTCGATGTCGTGATTCACAGCAAGATGAGGCTCGACCCGTCAAAACCCGTTCATCTCTTCGGCGCAGGCCATCCTATGACGTTCCCCTTGGCGGTGGCGATGGGTTGCGATCTCTTTGATTCATCTTCATATGCGAAATTCGCGGCAGACGGAAGGATGCTCTTCCCGGACGGGACGCGAAGAGTAAAGGACCTCTCCTACAACATATGCGGTTGTCCAGTTTGTGCGGACATCAATGTGGAAGAGCTCAAGCGGGATACCGCCAAGATCGCGGAGCACAACCTTCACGTTTGCCAAAGAGAGATTCTGCGGGTCAAGCAGGCTATTGATGAGGGGAGCTTGTACGAGCTCGTCGAAAGAAGGTCGAGAGTCCATCCCCACATGATCGAGGCGGTTGAGAGACTGTACTCCTACAGTAGCTTTCTGGAGAGATACGAGAACTTGTCGAGAAAGGGAGGATTCTTCCTTACCGGAAGACTATCCCCCCTGAGACCGGCGGCGGAACGCCTGAGGGACCGGGTCATGAAGAACTACACCCTGCCAGAGTGCGATGTCGTTGTCAATCTACCGGAAGCTCCAAGGCCCTTCTTCGCGCACTATTCGCGAACAATCGATGCGATACTCGAGAAGTCCAGTGCTGCTTTTGTTGTGAACTCCGTCCTTGGCCCGGTTCCCATAGAGCTGGACGAGATATATCCGGTGGCGCAGGCGGTAGCCCCGAGGACTCGAACAAAGGACCTTGAGGAAATGATGGAGAGATGGATGGAAAGGTTTCTGCTGTTTCATGAGGCCCCGCCCTCCTACGTGATGCGGGACAAGGAATCCGTAGACCTCCTGCCCGCCGCGTCGGGTGAATCGGCCTCTGTGGACTGGGATTTCGAGAAGATTAGGCGGGTGGCTGACTATCAGTTCGGACTTGGAGCAGGGGGAATCCTCACGGATGGAGAAGTCCAAGTGATCAAGTCCAAGACTACTGGCAAGATCAGGAATGTCTTTCTGAATGGCAGTCACGTTCTCTCGATGAGGGCTCACGACGGGCTCTTCACGCTCAAGTTGGGGGGTGCGAAGATTCTCCATGGAAACCTAGCTCGACCGAAGATGAGGATTGTTGTAGAAGCAGAGGCATCGGATTTCGTCAGGGGTGGAAGGAACGTGTTCGCGAAGTTTGTGGTCAACTGCGATGAGAACCTGCGTCCAATGGACGAAGCGCTCGTGGTCGATGAGGAGGACTCCCTCCTCGCAGTGGCAAGGACCCTCATGAACCGAGAGGAGATGCTGGCCTTTGAGCGGGGAATCGCAGCACGAGTCAGAGAGGGTCTTCCTGAGACTTCTTCCCGATGATTTCCTCCGCCACCGTCAGACAGGACAGGTAGTCATCCAGCGTGTGCAGAAGACTCGGAATGCTCTCAGCCGAAATCTCGGAAACGAGGGCAGAGCCTTCCAGATGCGTTTCAACGAAGCCCTCATTGTCCGCATGAACTGAGGAGAGGACCCTCTTGGCCTCCTCCTCGCTCTCACAGTCGAACCTCAGTAAGCAGTTGACCTTCATGAGTGCAGAAAGGGCTTCTTTCTATTAATCTCAATCCGCTCAGCGGACAAAGATTAATCCTCCAATGTTCTATTTGCCCTATCATGGAGGTCAAGAAGGCGATAAGGGATAGAAGGAGCATCAGAGAGTTCCGGTCAGAACCTGTCTCAGAAGAGCTTGTCGCGGAGCTGATCGAACTGGCGAACATGGCCCCGTCTGCAGGGAACCTTCAGGCCAGAGAGTTCATTGTTGTCAGAGACGAGCATACGAAAGAGGCGCTCACAGCTGCGGCGGGGAATCAGAACTTCATCTCCCGGGCTCCCGTGTGCATTGTGGTCTGTGTGAACTACGAGAGAATCGCTCACTATGGACAAAGAGGAAGAGAACTGTACGTGCTTCATGACACTGGCGCTGCCATACAGAACATTCTCCTAGCAGCGCATGACATGGGACTGGGGACGGTGTGGGTGGGGGCATTCAACGAGACTCCAGTGAGAAGATTGCTGAATCTTCCAGAGCACATACGGCCTGTGGCAATCGTACCGGTGGGTCATCCCGCGCAACAGCCTAGGATGAGAACCCGAAGGGACCTCTCCGACATCATGCGCATGGAATCGTGGTGAAGGCTTGAAATTCCACAAGGTGATTGTCGCGCTCACCCTCGTCTTTGCTGTATTCGCGACGATAGCTCTGGCGGCAATTGGAACGGTCATGTCGGCCTATGCTGTGACCGCGGGAAAACCACTCGCGCTGGAGTTGGTCTACACCTCCTTCTTCTTGTGGATCATCATTCCCTTTCTTGTCCTCAAGCTGGTTCAGAAAATCAAGGAGAGATAGCCCCGAGCAGATTCGAACTGCTGTCGCTGGCTCCAAAGGCCGGCATGATTGACCACTACACCACGGGGCTTCAGTGCCATTCAAGAAGCGTTCTCATATAATAGTTTCGTGCTGCCTCACACGACTTCTCCCCAAAGGTAGGCGTCCTCTGCACCCACGATCTTCGCCCTGACGAAAGCTCCCAGAGGAAGTTCACCCTCAAGGACCACGGGCTTGTAGCCTATCGTTCTTCCGACTGTGCTTCCCTCCTTGACGATTTCTGTCAACAGCACTTCTTGTGTCGAGCCGATCAGTCTCTCGTTTCGCCTCGTTCCCAGTTCAGACCTGAGTTTCGTGAGGGCTCTGGATCGATTCTTAGTCATCCAACCCTCAACCCTCCCGCTCATCTCATAGGCAGCGGTCCCCTTCCTTGCGGAGAACCTTGTGATGTTCAACAAATCCGGCTCGATCCTTTTGACGAGTTCAAGGGACCTCTGAAACTCCTCATCGTCCTCTCCGGGAAAGCCCACGATGATGTCCGTCGAAAGGGTCAGATCCCGATGCACTTGCCTGAACCGCTCGACAAGCCTCTCGAACCCGTCAACGGAATATGATCTGTGCATAAGTTCCAGGATGACATCGCCACCGCTTTGAACGGGAAGATGAAGGAACTTGTAGATTCTATCTTGATGGAACGCCTCGATGACGTCATCCAGAATTCCATCCAAGGTGCTGGGATTCATCATTCCGACCCTGATTCGAAAATCCCCCGGCATTGAGGATAGAGAATCGAGAAGTTCCACAAGAGACGAGCTGTTGTCGATACCGTAGGCGGCGGTATCTTGCGCGCACAGGCGGATTTCTCTGAACCCTCTCCCAAGTGCCCGCTCAACATCCTCCATAACGTCCTCGATCCGCCTGCTCCTGAGCTTTCCCCTGGCAAGTCTCGTAGCGCAGTATGTGCATCTACCCAGACAGCCTTGAGCGATTGGGATGGCAACGTCCACGCTTCTCATTGGTGGTTTGAGCGACGATCCGGAACCGACCCTAATCCCAAGATCCCTAAGCACCCTCGCAAGGGAATCGATTTCATCTATCGGCAAGAAGCGCGATGAAGGAGCGACCGACCGGACCTTCTCTCTCTGGATCTCCGCCATGCAACCGGAAACAATTAGCGACTTGTTCAAACCTGCCAATTCTGATATCCTCTTGATCATCTTCCTTTCTGTTGTCTCAATGACAGTGCAGGTTGAGATGACAACGCAGTCTGACTCGTCGACGCTCTCGGTGACGAGAAAACCCTCCTCTCTCGCCATCTCAGCCATCCTATGTGACTCACCCTTGTTGAGCGTGCATCCGAAAGCCTCGAAGTAGACCCTCACAACCCAACCAAGTCCTCAGAATTATATGAAGCTAATGAGACCAACATTTTATAGGCAACGGCCATTCAGGTACTAAATGACCTCGCTCGATGACGCCAAGAAGGCAAAAGCGCTGGCAAGAAACAGAGCGCGAGCCGCGAATCTGAGATCCAGGGCAGCGAGGCTGAGACTCAAGGTCTCCAAGCTGGAGTCAAAGGCAGCGTCTCTGAGGGCGAAAATAAAGAAACTGGAGAATATGGCCACTCATCTGGAAAGAGGGAGTGTACCCTGATTCACCCTATTCGTTTTCCGGCTCTTGAAGGGGAAGCTCGATTTCCTCGTAATGCATCCCGTTTTCCCAGACTTCGTTCACGTAGAGTGATTTGAGAACGAGGTTGAGTATCTCGCTATCGGTCTTGATTAGTTTTGTCACGCTCCAACAACCTCCCATCCTATTTCTGTCACTGGACATATAAAAACATTTTGACTGGCTCCCCCGTTCTTGATAGTATTCTTCACAGCCAGCCGTGCACCAAAAAACCGGTGTACGAAGAGTCCTGGGAGACTCTCCGAGGATAGGAGGGGCTGGATATACGTCTGTTACTCATACTCCTAGACTGAGACCTGCCATCAGTAAAGCTTCGAGAGAAGCGATTTTGATCAAAGGAGGAATCAACCAAGGGAAGGTCTGCGCATATCCGAACCCTAGGCCAATAGCGCTCCGAGTAGAAAGGCTGCAAGGGCGAGTATCATGGCTGCCTTGGACAGGTTGGAAGCCAGAGTGGGATTGATGAGGATAACCAGCATGGAAACCAAAAAGACGGCATCTGCAAGGAGAACCGATCCCAGGTAGAAGTAGCCGAAGACCCCGAGGAAGAAGAGGAGCAAGCTGAAACCTATCGCGGTAGCGTAGAAAAGGCGTGCGAGGTTTGCGGATTTCTCAAGTCCCATCGACTTGGGAAGGGTTGTCCTATCTTGGTCGCCCTTCACATCTTCGATGTCCTTGGTGATTTCCCTTCCGAGTGTTGCCAGAAATGAGAGAACCGCCAGAGCTGCAACCCGGACAATCGCTTCGGTCCTTCCATCGTGGACGGCGAACCCGCCAAGGAGAAAGAGAGAAGCGACTAGCCAACCTATCTGCAGATTGCCAAGAAAACCTCTCCTTTTCAGGGTTCTCTCATAGTTAATCATGACTGCGGCACTGACGAGCACCACGAGAAACGATTCGAGATTGATGAGAAGTCCCAGGAAGACCGTTGGAACGAACAGGATGATAGCAAAGGTCAGAGCATTGTCACGATGGATGAGACCGGATGGAATGGGCCGCCCGGGATGGTTTATCCGGTCAACCTCATGGTCATAGTAGTCGTTCAGAGTGTTCCCCGCGGCGACGAATAGAAAGGCGACGAGGCCCGCCAGCATCAAGTCGAGCAGTTTCGCATATTCATAGATCGAGGGTCCGACGGCCACCAGTCCGGCTATTGCCACAGCCACACCTGCTATCACGCAGTTCGTGGGCCTGATGATTCTGAGGTAGGCTTTCGCGTTCATATGTCACCGGTTGTTTCACACTCTTTCTCGAGCATTTGAGCGGGGGGCAAGCCACCCTTTGTAGATCGTCTCCCTCTTGTCCGTCGCGAGGATATGCTGACTGATCTCAATATCCTGATTCTCAATTCTGATAATACTGAAGGAGTTCGGAATGGCCGTCCGCTCGCAGGATACCGTTCCGGCCGTGGAAACAATGAGTCCGTTCAGGTTCCAGACCCAGGGCGTATGCTTGTGGCCTGTGAGTATGAGCGGAACGCCATAATCGAAGAGCCTCAGCAGGACCTCGCCTGAGTCCACGAGTACGTTTCTCTCCCTTCCCGTGTTGGGCACGGGGACAAGATGATGATGGAGGAATACGACGGGCAGATACTCAGGGTCGGTTTCTCTCAGTTGCTTTCCCAGCCAATCGGTCTGCTCCCTTCCAACGTGCCCATCATCGATGTCTGGCTCCGAACTGTCCAATCCCGCGATGACGAGCTTGTCCTGCTCCTGTACAAATATCCTGGAGGGTCTCCTCCACAGCCTTTCGAAGACTTTGTATCCTTCATGTCTTCCGTCGTGATTTCCAGGGACTGTATACCAGGGCTCATTCAGCTTGTCCAGGAACGAGAGGGCCTCCTCAAACTCACTTTCCAGCCCCCAATCGGTCAGGTCTCCAGTAATCAGAGTCACATCCGGATCGACATCCCTGATCAACCCGATTGCCTTGTCGAGGTAGTCCCTTTTGAACATCCAGCTTCTTCCGCAATGCAGGTCAGATATGTGCGCTATTATCATCGGTCATTGATTACAGCCTTTCTTTGATATACTTTTCGTCTCCAGCACCGGACACGTTGGCGGGCAGGTTTATAATACCAACTTCCTTTTGTTCTGCCTGAAGGTGGGAAGCATGCTCAAGAATCCAGAGGAGTACAAGAGAAGCCTCAAGGAGATGAAGCCGAATATATACAAGTTCGGGGAGCTCATTGAAGATGTTACGACTCATCCGGCAACAAAGAGGACTGTCGAGGGCCACTCAAGAATCTACGCCTTGGCGATGGATCCAAGGTATCAAGAACTTCTGACAACCACTTCATCGCTGACCGGGGAGAGAATCTCGCGGTACCTATCCATAATGGGAAGTGCGGAGGACATGATAGCAAACACAAGAATAAAGCGCCTTCTCTTCAACGTGACCGGAACATGCACGGGAGGCAGGTGCGGGGGCTGGAATGGGATAAATGCGATGTGGCCCACGACCTTCGAACTCGACAAGAAGAGCGGAACGGGCTACCATGGGCGGCTCAAGAAGTGGTTGGCTGAGGCTCAAGGGAATGACATCACGATGTCCGTCGCTCTCACGGACCCAAAGGGAGACAGGACCCTCAAACCCTCGCAACAGGATGATCCAGACATGAGTCTAAGGATGGTGGAGGAGAGGGACGATGGAATCGTCGTTCGCGGGGCGAAGATCATGATCTGCGGAGTTGCGGCAGCGAATGAGGTCTTCGTCATGCCTGGTGTAGCTTACGGAGAGGCGGATAGGAACTATGCGATATCCTTCGCGATTCCAAGAGATGCCGAAGGCATAAGATGCGTGGAAACGACTCATCCCAGTGATAGGAGAGAACTTGAGGAGGGTTTCGACAATCCCGTTGGATGCGGTATTACCCAGTCGTACGTTCTCTTCGAAGATGTCTTCGTTCCCAAGGAAAGAGTGTTCTTGGCGGGAGAGCACAAGTCCACACTCTCGGCAATCATGAATTTCATCGCGCCTTACAGGGCGTCGATGGGCGGTTGCGTCGCAGGCCAGGGAGATGTGATGGTCGGGGCTTCGATTCTAATCGCGTGGGCAAACGGTCTGTCTGAGAAGGTGTTCAGAGAGAAGCTGACTCAGATGATTATCAACAACGAAACCACATTTGGAATGGGCGTGGCAGCTGCTGTCATGGGAGAATCTCACCCATCTGGAAGTTGGACAACGAATCAGCTCCTTGCTAATGTGAACAAGCTCCATATCGCAACGCTCCCTTATGAGACGAAGAGACTGGCACAGGAAATAGGAGGAGGCATCGCAGAGACTGGGTGCATTCCATCCTACAAGGATATCAGTAACTCCGATTATGGTGACCTCGTCCAAAAGTACCTGAAAGCTGCGGCCCCGGCGGAGGCCAGAGTCAGAGTCGCGAGGCTCATCGAATGGTTGACAGTTGGTGCGGGAATTCCCGGTTGCATGCACGGGGGTGGTTCCCCGGATGGTGCGAAGCTCGTAATACAGAGAACTGCAGAGTTCGACAGATGCGTTGGGATGGCAATGGAGCTTGCTGGAATAGAAGAGGGTCAGATTACGCCACCGTCGAGAAACCCATCCTGATGCGACAGAGAACGGGGGAGATGAAGGACCGCCTTACTGCTCTGCGTCCGCGAAACGAATGTGCCTTTCTCCTTCAAGCCAAACGAGGATGGTTCGGCAAATTGAGTCCTTGCGGCTGGATGCGACAACCGAGCGCGCAAGCCAGCGACCGCGGGGAATACCTCATATCTCTCGCTTCCTCGTAATGTCCTGACTGTCTAGGAAGAAATTGACGATGTCAACACACGATGCGGAAAGGTATCTTTGCCTGCCAAGCGAGATCTTCTCTGCAAACCGGAGAACGAACTTCTCCTCCTTTCTAGGAAGACCCACTTGATCGCCCAGCACAAACAGGGAGGGTTCAGAGAAGGAGAGTTCGAGAATGCTCTTCCCATTCTCCTCTAGGACGAAAATCCCGAAGCCCTCCTCGCGCTTTCTCCTGACAAGCTCCTGAAGCGATTCTTTCTTCACGGTGATACCAGGGTGTGTCTTTCCCCTGAGAACGTTCTTAAGAATCCCTTCCCATGACCTTTCGTCCGTCCTGACGTCTTTCAGCTTCCGGCCATCAATCTGCAAATGAAGAGGTGGTTTTGGCGGCCCGCCAAGAATGGCATGAAAGACGACATCCCTTCTTAGAGCGTGTGACCTGAACAAAGCCATCAGAATGCACTGGTAAACGACATCGAGGCTTCCGCCTTCTCTGAGCGACTGGAAATTGCCATCCGTCCTGCCCGTTCGGCTATAGAGGAGGAATTCAAACAAGCGATCGTCCTCGGATTCTGCGATGACCTGAAGTTGAGACGCGGGGAGGGGGATTCGAACCCCCGAGCGCAGAGCGCACTGGATTAGCAATCCAGCGCCTTACCAGGCTGGGCTATCCCCGCCTGTTTTGCAGTATGCCTCGCATCCTTAAACCTTTTCGCCCGCCAGAAGTCAAACGGTGGACTTTCGCTGACTGTAGACACAGCCGCAGTATTCCTGCCTATAGAGGTTATGTTGGCGACTCATCTCAACGCTCTTCTTGAAACCGTCCTGCTTCTTCAGATTCAAGGAGAGGAAGGGAACTCCTACCTTCCCTCCAATCTCCTCACCGATGCGATTGATGACTCCGGCGTCCTTGTGAGGGCTCGTCGTGAGCGTCGTAGAGAAGGCGTCGAAGCCCCCTTCAGCGGCCCGAGCCCCCGTCCCTTCCAGTCTGATTCTGTAGCAGATCCCGCACCGCTCTCCGCCCTCAGGGTCATCCTCATGACCTCTGGTTTCCAAGTTCCATTTCTCGATTTCGTACTCCCCTTCCACGAGTGTAATGCCGACCGCCGAGCAATATCTCTTGGTGTCAGAGAGTCGGGCCTCGTACTCCTCCCTCGGCTGGATGTTCGGATTGTGAAAGAAACATGTGAGCTCGTATTCCTTGCGAAGGGTCTCAATCGACCATGTGGAGCAGGGTGCGCAACACGCGTGCAGAAGCAGTCTCACGGCACTCTCAGAGCCTTGATGGGATTTCAATCTTGCGACCCCTTATATACTTCTTCCGTCTTGCCACCGATTCCAAAGGGTGATAACTTGGAGCACTCCGAGAGCCTGGGCATGGACGGCAAGATGAGTGGTGCATACACCAGGATACTTGAAAGCATCGGGAGCTTCCTGAAGACCGGGAACGAGCCCACTGAACTCTACCAGGACGTTTGCAGGATTCTTCAGTCGGGTTTCGACCATTACACCTGGGTGGGAATCTACGTAATCGAGGGCGGGGATCTCGTGCTAAAGGCCTATGAGGGTCAAGATGCCACGCAGCACACGAGGATTCCTATAGGCGAGGGCATTTGTGGTCTGGCCGCGCGAACCGCAGAGACAGTAGTCGTCCCTGACGTATCGCAGGACTCAAGATACCTAGAGTGCTTTCCGAGTACGAAGGCTGAAATCGTGGTTCCCATCAAGTACATCGATGATGTTTTTGGGGAAATTGACATAGACAGCGATCGTTTCGACCCTTTCACTGAGGAAGACCAGAGGTTCCTGCGGATGGTTGCGGACCAGCTGGCGGCAATCGTCAAGAAGCTCAGGGCGTAGCTTTTTCCAGCACGGCGCCAAAGACGGGATCTTCGAACTCGTAGAACTCCTTCACCTTCCACCCGCTCGCTTCGCAAACCTCCTCCATCTCCTTTGGAGTGACCATCAGAAGATGGAACCATTCCGAAATCTCAGAGCCGCATTTGGCCTTGATCCTCACTTCTCCCGCCGGCCTTCCTCTCCTGCGGTTCATCTCGTGATACTCGAGGTGCGCCTTCTCTCTTGTCAGGAGGTAGTTTCTGGAGTCGGTGAGAATGAGACCATCATCCTTGGCAATTGCATGAAGCGCTCTCAGAAGGCTGATCGTTTCCTCGAGTCTTCCCCCCAGGCCAAAACCGTTCCCGAGCAGGGCTATGCTGTCGAAGATGCCCTGGCGGAACGGTAGGCGGTGAACTTCACCCAGAATCGACTTCTTCAAACCCCTCTCCCTGCAGAGCTCAATCGCGAGAGGGGAGGAATCAAAACCTGTCACGTCAAAGCCCTCATGCTGCAACCAAATGGAGTGCCTTCCGGCACCGCATCCGATATCCAGGACGTCCCCATTTGCGTGGGACAGGATCCTCTTCTCGTATTTTGGGAAATCCCCGTATTCACAGAAGTAGTGAGGGAGGTCGGAAGCGTTGGAATGCCCATCATCCCTTTCGAAGATGAGCTGAGTTTCCCTTCCATTATAGAAATCCTTGAATGCCCTGCCGAACGCATCGGTGCCCATCTCTACACCTTGGGAGTGGTGGTCATGTCCATCGATTGTACCCGCCTGACCACGTCCGTCCGTCCAACGATCCCTATGAGCTTGCCCTCATCGATGATAGGCACTCTGTTGACGTTGTGCTCGGTCATGAGTCCCGCCACTCTCTGAATCGTGTCCATGGGGCTTGCTGCCACAATCTTCTTAGTCATTACCTCGGAGACGGGCGTGTGTCTTAAACGAGAGAAGAGCTTCTCTCCCTTCTGATAATCTTCCTTGCGCAGAGTGTCCAAAAGATCCAGCGAGTGGGCCAGGCTCGTGAGGAGCTTTCTTCCACTGGTTCCAGTGATCGTAGAAGTAAAACGCTTGATGATGTCGGACTCGCTTATCATGCCTACAAGCTCGTCCCTGGAGTTCACGACGGGGAGACCGCTAGTTCTGTGCTTGGCCAGTTTGTCGGCAACCTCACTTATCGTCTCGGACTCACTGGCGGTCACGACATACCGCCTCATCACATCCCTGGCAATCACGAGGACAAATGATTGTAGGTCTTAATCTCTTTTTCCACACTCCGCTTTGAAGCCTGGAACTGCCTGGCAAAACGAAACCAAAAACTACTAATAGGCGGGAACCAGATAGGGTAATTGCACCACCTTTCAGGGGACGAAATGTAGATATAGTCCCCAAAAGATGAGAGGTAGCTGGCAACATACCGGCCGGGTTGTGAGAAGTGATCAACCCATTTCCAATGTTGCCGAAAACATGGAGATTGGAGAAAACCGCTCGTCGGGAACTCTCCTTTCTGACACTCGATGATAGATGAAACTCAGCGATCACGCCAATATGGTGTGCACGTACTCAACTCCGGTTGATCCTGCCGGAGGCCACCGCTATTGGAATCCGATTTAGACATGTGAGTCGAGAGTCTTCGGGACTCGGCGGACGGCTCAGTAACACGCGGATAATCTGCCCT
>JBHIBK010000003.1:0-18273 GCA_046759065.1 Thermoplasmata archaeon
CTCGAACTTGTCGAGGGTGAAGAAGATGTCCCCCCTCTTCCCGAACGCGTGAGAGTTCCCCGGGTCTATCTCCAAGACCTTGTCGTAGCTCTGTATCGCTCCTTCGTAGTTCTTCATCATGAGGAGCGCGTCACCCCTCATGTTCCAGGTGCTCTTGTCCATGGCATCCATCGAGATGGCTCTGTCGAAGTTCTTCAGTGCCTCACCGTGTTTTCCGAGCCTTGCCAGGGAGAGCCCCTTCTTCCTGATCGCGGGGAGATGGTCAGGCTGCATCTGGAGAATGTAGTTGCACATCTCGACTACCCCCTCATGATCGTCCATGAGCTCGAGAATCTCTCTCTTTTCCTCGAGCAGCCTCACATCCTTGGGGTTCATGGATATGGCGGATTCTATTGCGCTCAGGGCGTCGTCGGTCCAGCCCAGGTGCTTCGCCGCCAGTGACTTCTCGTACCAACCCTCCACGCTGCCGTAATCGATCGTCGTCATGAGGTCAGCCGCCTCGTAGGTCCCCTTCCAGTCGCCCAGCCTCTTGAATATGTCCTTCCTTGCCTTCGCCACTCCCACGTCATTCGGGTCTATTCCGTGAGCGTGCTCGTAGGATTCGAGAGCCTCCTTGTCCCTTCCGAGCTTCACGAGGGCCTCGGCCTCCCTCACGTGGGCGAGCTTGTTGGATGGATCGAACTCGATGACCTTGGTGAACGCGTCCCGTGCATCATCGTACCTCTCGAGAGATATCAGGGTCAGTCCCTTGCTGTACCAGACGACCTTGTCCTTCGGACCGAGCTTCAGCGCTCTGTCGTATGCCACCAAGGCCTCCTCGTAGTTCTTCAGACCCTCGAGGGCCAAGCCCTTGCTGTACCAGGTGACCCTGTCCGTCGCATCCAGCTGGATGGCCTTTTCGAGGCTTTCCAGCGACGGCTGGAAGCGGCCCAGTCTCCCGAGGGATTGGCCGCGGCTCTTCCAGGCCGCTGCATCCTTCGGGTTGATCTTGATCGCCTCATCATAGGCCGAGACCGACTTCTCATAGTCCCTCATCCTCTCGTAGATCGTTGCCTTTTCCATCCACGCCGGGTAATCGTCCGGTTGAAGCGCAAGCGCCCTGTCAAGAGAGGTCAGAGCATCCATGGGACGCGAGAGCACGCTCATGGTCACGCCTCTGTCCTTCCAAGTCCCTGCGTCATTGGGGTCCAGCGCCAGGATCGCGTCTGCGCATGAGACAATCTCCTCATGGGCCCTAAGCCTCTTCAGCACAGTCAGCTTCTTCCTGAGCACTTCGAGGTTCCCAGGGTCCATCTCCAATGCGACGTCGAACGCATCCTTCGCGTCCCTCAGGTCGCCCAATTCCAGCAGCGCGACTCCCTTGTGACGGAGGGCCTCGCTGTTCAAGGGGTCAGACCTCAAGATGTAATCGCAGACGTTGGCGACCTCCCTCCAATCCTCCAGCTCGATTAGCGCTTCTTTCTTTCCTGTGAGAGCATGGACGCTTCCTGGGTCGATTCTCAGGACGCCGTTGTATGCCCTCACCGCCTCCCTGTACTTGCCGAGGTTCATGTAGGCCTTTCCCGTGTCCATGAAGCCTTCTCTGTCGTTTGGGTCGAGCTTGATGATGGACTCGCCCGCTCTGACGACCTCCTCCCAGTTCTCCATTGCCACAAGGCAGTCCTTCTTTCCTTTCAGCGCATCGAGCGAGTTCGCGTTGATGCCCAGCGCACTGTCATAGGCCCCTACAGCGCTCTCGTAGTTCTCAAGCCCGAAGAAGATCCTTCCTTTCCAGAGATAGCTGTCCTCATCCCTTGGTCTGTAGGTCAGAGCCTTATCGAATGACTCGAGCGCCTCGTTGCCCTTTCCAATCTCATAGAGAATCCTCCCCTTCCGTTTCCACAGTTCTGGGTTCTCGTAGTTCAGCTCGATTCCCTTTTCCAGGGACAGGAGCGAATCCTCCTTTCTATCGAGCTTCTCCAAAGCCTCCGCCTTCTTCACCCACATCTCCTTGTCCGAGGGCTCGAGCCTAAGACCCTCGTCAAAGGCTCCTATGGACTCCTCATACTGAGCCAACCTGAAGTGTGCGATTCCCTTTCTCTTCCAGAGACTGCCGTCCTCTGGCCGAATCCTGAGAAGTTTGGTGTAGGTAGGAATGTCGGTGTCATCGATCTTCAGAACCTGAAAGAAGCAGTTCTCCGCATCCTGAGTGTTCCCCAGATCCACGAGGACGTCTCCCTTGTTCGCCCAAACCTCCTTCCTGTTCGGGGCGATGCCTATCGCCTTGTCATACAGCTCGAGGGCCTCCTCACTCTCCCCTCCGTGATGGAGCATCAGTCCTTTGTGGTTGAGCGCGTTCACATTGCTCGGATTGAGCTGAAGGGCATAGTTCAGAAGTCCGTCTGCCTCGGTATCCCTTCCTATCTCGTGAAAGCCGTATCCGAGCTCATCGTAGATGTTAGAGAAATCGCTGGTCAGCTTCGAGATGAATTCCCTGTTCTTCTCCAGGGTCTGAGATGCTTTGGCGAAATAGACGTAGGCCGCATCCCTCGAACCCTTTTGGAGGCATTCCTTCCCCCTGCTGAGGCTCTTTGAAGCCTTGCCCAGAGTTCTCTTTTCCTTATCGAAGAGCGAATCCAAAAATCCCATGCCCTTCCACCCGAACGATAATGGATGGTGGGCGATTTATAACCTTCGGACATTCAGCAGGTCTGGAGGCACGAACCTGCGTGAGGGCACGCCTCCTCGGGACAAGGATCTGGGATGCGCAACAGAGGCAAGGGAGGGAGGACGACCATCGAAGAGGTGGGCGCTCCGCATCTGCAAACATATTTATATTGGCAGCCATATATGGTTGATTTGTCCGACAATTATCGGACACGTCTCAGAAGGTATGGTGAGTCAGTGGTTCGGAAGAAGACAATCAGAAAGAAGAGAGTCAAAGGCAACGATAAGGAAGCAATCGACTGGATGAAGCATCACACGATCGAGGACGCGAAGGAACTCGTCTGCGAGATTTCAGGCAGAGGCAAAGACGTGCAAGAGATGGTGGACGTCGTTTGCGAGCTCGAGGAGATCGTTCACAGCGTTGAGTCCGAGTAGAACCGATAGGTAACGGATGGGGCCCAGTGCAGGCGCCGGGATTCGAACCCGGGCAGTTGGCTTGGAAGGCCAAAATCCTAGACCAGACTAGATCACGCCTGCCTGCGCTAGCATAAACAGGCCTTTCTTCATTATTGTTTCGAAAAAAAGAGATAGGTGGGGAATCTCCCCACGACTATCTTTACGGGATGGGCACGGAATCTAGTCTTCATCATAATCGGTGGAACAGCCGTACGAGCGGTAGACATCTTCCCAACTGTAGTGATCCTCATTCATCTTTCATCACTCCTTGGAGATAGCAGAAGTTCCTGTCGTTTATATACCTAAGAAGGGGAGGGTAGAGTGAAAGTGCCTCAATAGAAGTGCAGATGGGACAGTATCTGCTTGACGATGAGCGAGAAGGACAGGGAGAGAATGACCGTTCCCCAGTCCAACGTGCCTATCGCAAACAGACCCAGAGAAATGCCCACAACGATAAAGAAGGCTCCCAGCAGAACCTTCATGTCGATGTCCTCGAAGAAAAGAATGAGGATGCCAAGGGCCACGAAGAAGACCGTTCCCGAAACAAGCGCGGTCACCAGAGCGTCCATATCCCATCCTCGCAACATATATCGATTTTCTGTATAAATCCTTATGCTCTATGCCTGACGCGAACCGCCTCTCCTCTCCGGCTCTCCGTCATCTCTCTGGCGGACATGCGGGCAAGCCCAACCGCTCGGACCTCATCTTCATGAACGACAACGACATCATCGCCCTCCCTGATGTTCGGATTCGCATTGCGGACGCCGACCGCAAAGACATTCCCTTCGGGACGGAAGTCCTCGATTTCTACGCAATATGCCTCGTTCCGGGCCAGCGACCTTCCGCCCCCGAGTGTCAATGAGAACATACCCCGTGGCGGAACGAGCGTTGCGAGATGCTCATCGCCGATGATGCGTATGTGCGGATATCTTCCCTTGGTCTCGCAGTCCTTCACAAGGTCCCCGCCAGCCTCTCCAAACTGGAAGACAGCCAGATTCTTGAGGTCCTCGGCATGCCTTGCCTTCCTGTTCACCGCCGGAAGGTCCTTCGTCGCCTCGGAGAGCGCCTCCTTGAGAGCTTCCATCGAGGTTGCAGACGTGGGCGAATCCTCAGCAGTGAAAACAGCATTCTCCAGCATGTCCGCAAGGAATCCCTTCTCCACCCCGAGATGGGCTACGATTTGAGAGTATTGATTGCGCCTGAGGAACTTTCGCAGCTCCTCTCTCACGACGTTCCTCTCCTCCCCGCTCCAGTCGCCAGTGACGGGGATGTCGTAGTTCTGAGCGGGATAGAACAATTCCAGCTCTCTGGGAACGAGGCCCAAGGGAGACGTCACCGTGACCTCGTGTATCAAATACCTGTTCTTGGCGGTCCCGACTGCGCGCTTGAAGATCCTGTGGGACCTGGAACGCGAGTATGGCTTGCGGGCGGAGCACGGAAGGAGGAGTAGGATCTTCGCGCTCGGCGGTTTCGAGTAGCGCTCAAGCATCCTCTTCCTGAACCTCAAGATGTCCGGTCGGTAGAGGGACGCGTCCGAGAGGGCGAGAACCTCCCCGCCAGTGATGGGAACGCTCGGTTCCACAGCATCATAGAATCTCCTGTCGAGATGCCTGATTACGGAGACGCACCAGGGACTCGAGAGCATTCTTCTCTCCGCGAGCTCTCTCATCTTCCCGCGCTCGATGCTGTTCTTGCAGACGTGGAGTTCCCTCATCAGTGCGTGGAAATTGTGCTGCGTGAGGTTCTTCCTGGATATGCCCTCCTCGCATGCCGGGCAGTGACATATCTTCCTTCTCGTCTCCTCGAGGGGCATGGACCCCCTCTCGGTGTGAAACCTGCCGTATCGAGATTCCATTATCACTCTCAGGGAATCCACGAGGTCAACCCCGCAATAGACGAGCACGCTGAGGTTGGAGGGCGTTGCGATGCCCGGTGCGTAGATCAATCCGTGCGGTGACATTCGAGATTTGACCGCGACAACTCTTTTCACGAAGTCGAGCGGATGCCTGAGCATCTCCGCGGCGTTCCCAAGCACGAACACCCTTTCGCGACTCCTTCTCACATGCTCCGCCAGTTCTTCGGCTCCACCAAGAAGTACGCTGAAGTAGTCGCCGTCCGCTCCCACATTGATCTCATCCAGGCCCATGGGATAACCCAGGTCCGGCGGTATCACATTCTCGCCCGAGAATTCGGACGGCAGGAAAACGCTCCCCGCATCTAGGACAAAAGGTCTATCGGTCTCAGCCGCTTCCGAGAGGAGCAGGACCTCTGCGGTTTCGGGCGGGCGTATCCTCTCGCTTTGATGGAAGAGGATGTTGGGTGTCTCTACGGTGTTTTCCAACAAGCTCCAGTTCCCGATGCGGGCCAGCCAATCGCGCTTGATAGTCTCGATCAATCATCTTGTGCAAGAGACGGTGGAGATAAAAACCTATCTCGGGGCCAACAGCTCTTCAACCTTCTCCTGAATGGTTCGCTTCTGAATTCCGCTCGTCATCCTGTCCTCATACTCCCCGCCTTTGAAATACAGCAGTGTCGGGAGAGACATTATGCCGAGTTTCCTCGCGATCTCCAGATTCTCATCCGTGTTCATCTTCGCGAAGAGCACTCTGTCCCTGTATTCCTTCGCGAGTTCCTCCATGGCAGGCTCGAGTGCGAGGCAAGGGCCGCACCAAGGCGCCCAGCAATCGATGACCACGTTCTGATATTCCGCTACTACGCTTTCGAAGTTGCCCTCGTTCAGCTCTACGAGCTCGGATGGCCAATCAGAACCTTGCATGGCATCCCCTTCTGGAGTGGTCTATGGAGATTGTCGCGCCCGTATAAATCGTTTGTCGCATTCGCGATCGGAGCACGTTGCTCTGGCAGAGAGCAGACTCACGCAGGTTTCGTGCCTTCGACCATCGCGCTGATCACGGAGGAGATCGCATTCTCTGCTTCCTCCCGTGATATGTCGAAGCTCTTCATCAATGCATACACGGACGGATCGTTGGACATGCAGTCTGTGGAACATGACGACTCACCTCGGACGCTCACGTCCTGGAAGCCCGCGTGTCTAATCAGCTCAATGTACTCGTCCTTGATAACCGCCCCGGACAGGCAACCGACATATGCTCCCATGTTGCTCTTCACCGACTCCGGCAGTTCCTTCAGCAGTACGATGTCAGAGACGAAGATCCTTCCCCTCGGTTTGAGGACTCGATAGGCTTCCTTGAAAACCTTCTCCTTGTCGGGTGAGAGATTGATCACGCAATTCGAGATGATCACATCGACCGAGTTGTCATCAACCGGAAGGTCCTCGATCTCGCCGAGCCTGAATTCCACGTTCTCATAGCCGCTCTTCCTGGTATTCTCTCCCGCCTTCTCGATCATCTCTGGCGTCATGTCCACACCGATGACCTTTCCCCTTTCACCGACCTTCTGGGCAGCGAGGAAGCAGTCTATGCCCCCGCCTGAGCCGAGGTCGAGAATGGTTTCGCCTTCCTTGAGCGAAGCGAGCGCGACCGGATTTCCGCATCCGAGGCCCATGTCCGCCTGCTCAGGAATGGACTCCAGCTCCTCTTCGGTGTAGCCAATATCTCTGCTCACCTGTGACGCCTGCGGTCCGCAACAGTCACTTGATGACCCGCAACAGGAATCTCCCCTTCTCGCTATCTCCGCATAGCCTTCTTGCACCGTCTTCTTGATGTCTTCCTTCATTCTCTAACACGTCCTTTCACTCTTTCAGCACGTCCTTCATCACTGGACCAAGAGTTTCCTTTACCATCTCGGTCAGATCATCAACCTTGAGCATCGAAATGCAGCATACCTCATCGCCCTTTTCCCATATGACGATTGCCAGCTTGTCTCCGGCACCGATCTCTGCCCTTTCTCTAACGTTCTTGGGAAGCACCATCTGCCCCCGCTCGTCCACGCTGACCACAGACACGACCTTGCAGCAGCTCTTCATCTCATTCGCTGGTTCGCGGCCCGATTCATTCTCATCCTCTTCTCCCATGTTTGTCGCCTCGGTAAGTAATACTCCTCAGAATATTTATATTTTTCTGAATAATCAGAGGATTCTGATAGTTAGCTCCCGATGTGACCGTAGTGTTCGCCAATCTAGCCCGATGTCATGTTTTATATAGAAGAACAAACATAGGGACTTCGAAGGAGATTTGATATGTTCGCAGGACAACCGATAATACTTCTTAAGGAAGGTACTGAGAGAACTCGGGGCAGGAGTGCCCAGGCCAACAGCATTGCAGCCGCAAAGGCAATCGCCGAGGCGGTCCGCTCCACTCTGGGACCCAGAGGAATGGACAAGATGCTGGTTGATAGCATGGGGGACGTCGTCATCACAAACGATGGTGCAACGATTCTGAAAGAGATAGACATCGAGCATCCAGCCGCCAAGATGGTGGTCGAGGTCGCAAAGACCCAGGACGATGAGGCTGGTGACGGTACCACGAGTGCAGTCGTTCTCGCTGGCGAGCTCTTGAAGAAATCCGAGGACTTGATTGAGCAGAATGTTCATCCCACTATTGTGGTGAACGGGTTCAGAATGGCCGCTCGGAGAGCAATGGACATTCTTGAGAAGATGGCGATAGGCGTGAAGAGGAGCGACAAGAAGAGGCTCATGACCATCGCAGCCACTTCGATGAGCGGTCGAAGCTTGGGCGCGGTCCGCGATCACCTGGCCGAGATGGCTGTCAATGCCGTCTCGAGGATTGTCGAGGACAGGGACGGGAAGCTCATAGCCGACACTGACAACATAAAGGTCGAGAAGAAGCACGGCGCATCCGTTCTCGAATCTGAACTCATTGATGGCATGATAATCGACAAGGAGAGGGTTCACCCGCGAATGCCCAAGTGGGTGAGGAACGCCAAGATAGCGCTTCTGAATTCCGCGTTGGAGATCAAGAAGACCGAGGTAGATGCGAAGATCCAGATTACGGACCCATCGCAGATGGAGAAGTTCCTCAGGGAGGAAGAGAATTCGCTGAAGCGGATGGTCGAGACGCTGAAGAAGAGCGGAGCGAACGTTGTCCTCTGCCAGAAGGGCATAGACGACCTCGTCCAGCACTACCTAGCGAAGGACGGAATCTATGCACTCCGGAGGATAAAGAAGAGCGATATGGAGAAGTTGGCGAAGGCGACAGGCGGGAAGGTCATAACCAATCTCGAAGACCTCGGTCGGAAGGAGCTGGGAAACGCCGGCTTGATCGAGGAGAAGAAGATCGGTGATGACGAGATGACGTTCGTCACGGGCTGCAAGGACAGCAAGGCGGTCTCCATTCTCATCCGCGGCGGAACTGAGCACGTAGTCGACGAGGTGGAAAGGGCTCTTCACGACGCCCTTAGGGTCGTCGGGGTTGCCATCGAGGATGGCAAGGCGATACCTGGCGGAGGAGCCACCGAAATCGAGGTGTCGCTCAGGCTCAGAGATTACGCGTCCACTGTGGGCGGAAGAGAACAGCTGGCAATCGAGGCCTTCGCGGATGCGCTTGAAATCATACCCTGGACGCTCGGCGAGAATGCCGGATTGGACTCCATAGACCTGCTCATCGAGCTGAAGTCGAGGCACGAGGGGAAGAAGGCGAACAAGAACGCGGGAGTCGACGTCTACAGCGGAAAAGTGAAGGATATGATCAGAACCAACGTCATTGAGCCCATCCGCGTGAAGACTCAGGCGGTCAAGTCCGCCACGGACGTCGCAGCGATGATTCTGAGGATCGACGACATAATCGCTTCCAAGAAGATGGAAGGCCCCCCGCCAGGAGCTGGGGGACCTCCGGGGGGAATGCCGGGCGGCATGCCGGGCGGCATGCCTCCGGGAATGATGTAGTCATTCCACGACAATAGCTCCATACCTGCCCTTCGTTATCTCCACACCGAAGTCGGTGACCTTTGAGTAGCCATTGATTACTCTGAGGCGTCCCCCGATCTCTACCGCTCCCTTTGAAACGAGCTGCGTGTCATCATCCCAGAGGACGAGCCTGCACTCTCCGCTGTCATCGGAAATCGATATGTTGACGACCCGCCCAACGCTCTCGTCCTTTTTTCGGAACTTCTTGAGCTCCCCTATTGTGACCACGTTAGCCCTCACCCTTACCGCCTGGTCCCCTTGGATGTCGGCTATTCTGTCATAATCCACTTTGAACCTTCCGAGTTCCTCAACCACGAGGAGAGCGGCGGCATCTTCGGTAATGAGACCGCCAAACTTCCGAACCTTGTCTGATGCTTTAGCGCGAAACTCCTCGTACGTGAGTAGGTCGCTCACGGCTTCGAAGAGCTCCCTCACCGTTTTCATTCGATTCGATATCACCGTCTGAGAATATAACATGAACGTTGGATTTATCGCTCTCTACCCGTTGATTTCCGATCGATCCCGTGCTCTGCATCGAGAGGGCTCTTGAGGTCGGAGACCTCAGTTGACCATAGTCCATACGACGTCCTCGGGAACCTCAATCCAATATCCTCTGCCCGCCAGGAACGCATCGGTATCCAACATATCCTTCAGGCCAAAGGGTAGGGCCGTTGGATCCGGCTCCTCAACGTTCGAGGCATTGACATCCAGCTTGAGGTCCGCAACGGTGTAGTCAGCCGCGAAGGACGAGAACCCGACGAGGTTCCATCCCGCGAGGAGCGTAATCGCAGTCGTCTCAGGAACCAAACCCGCAACGACGAAGTCACCTGGTGATGTCACGTTGACCCACAGTGCCATCGTTCTGTCAACGGTCGTCAAATCCCCCTTGTAGGGCTTGAACGGCATGTAGGACTTCCACGGATCGGAGGCATCCGAGGTATCGTAGTAGTAGGCCATATCGAACTGCAGTGTTTGGAGGACGAATGAGATGTCATCGCTCGACAGAATCAGAGGCACGGATATCAGCTGCGGAGCGTCGCCCAGGAATCTCAGGAACTTGGACGCCTTGTTCGGAGCGGGCTCGGTGAGCACGCCATTGTCCGCTTCCACATAAAAGAAGTATGAGTTCGGGTCCCCCACGCCACAGCCGAGACAGGTCCAGTTGTAGGCGGGCGAATTCGTGGCGGGCTCGCTCGTGATGTACGCATAGGGTCCCGAGTAATTCGTGGCCTGGTAAATGTCATACTCGACGACATCATCGCTTCCAAGGCCATCGTCTCCCGATCGATCCCATCTTATCTGGACATTCGAGAGTCCAGGTCCGGTGAGATCTGCACCAGTCATGAGAGGCGCGAGCGGATGAACAGCAAGGATATCGATGCTCACGCACGCTGTCGACGTCGTGTTCTCGTTCGGAACGATGTCCCACGCGTAAATGCAGATGGTGTGATTCATCATCGACCAGCCGGTGGTATCGATGACCACTGTGACATCCTCCAAGGAGGAGTTGAAGTCTCCATCCAAGGCGTTCATATCATAGCCAGGCCAGTTCTGGATGCCGATCGTGTAGTTCGCCCCGCCGATCATGGAGTTGCCGGTGCTTTCATCGGTTATCGTGGCGTTCAATACGACCGGATCGCCCTCGTAGATGCCTATCCAGGTGTTCCCGTTCACCTTGGCGTTCAGGATTTCGGGCGGTTGCGTGTCAGGAATCGTGATCGTTATCGTCACATTCTCGATGGATGTGATGTTGCCGTTGCCTCTTGAGTCCACGGCGTAGACAAACACTCGATGCGTGCCCTCTGCCCAACCACTGGTGTCTATCGATGCCGTCAAGTCCTCGAAGGCAGAGTCGAATGATGTGTCCGCTGCATCCATGCTCATGCTGCTTGCCCAGTTCGCAAAGCCATTAGTGTAATTCGCACCCATGATGTTGCTGTTACCTGTGGTGACGTCGCTTGCCATCGCTGTGAGGGCAAGACTCGTTCCCTGAGACACCGTGATAGAGGCCATGCCGTTCACGAGCACATTGGAGATCTCTGGCGGGACATCATCTTCCACGACCAGGAAGGCGAAAGGCGCCGAGTCATTGTAGTTCCCCTTCTCATCCCAGGCGTACACATAATATGGATATGTTCCAGCAGCGGAAGGAGCGTAGAAGGTGGCATTCACATCCTCAACAGGTGAGTCGTACACGCCATCGCTGGCGTTCATCTCGTACCCAGGCCAAGATGTGGGGGTGGGTGTTGTGTAGTTGGCCCCGGTGATGCTTGACCCTCCCGTGGCGGTGTCATCTATGGTTGCGGTTATGTTGCAGATGACGGGAAGCGTGGAGAAGGGCACCGTCCTGACGAACTGACCGTCGATCAACACGCTCCCGATTTCCGGAGGCTGCGCATCTGGAAGGACCTGAAGCTGCGCACAGTCACCCGTGGTGTTCTCGTTCTGAAGGGTGCTCCCATCCACCGCGTACACGCACAGATCGTAGGAACCCGGTGCAAGGGAAGACGTATCCACAGTCGCTTCGACGTCCTCAAGAGGCTGATCATATGTTCCATCCGTCGCATTCATGTCCAACCCGGGCCAGGCCTGTGGACCTATCGTGTAGTTTGCCCTCTGAATGGCGGAGCCACCGGAATTGGCGTCATCTATCGTGGCGGTCAGCAGAACGGAGGGAGCGCCCTCGACTATCGCCGTGGAAGGGCTTCCGTCTATGAGCACATTCAATATCTCTGGAGGAACATCATCCAGAATGGTGAGGGACGCGAACGGTCCCGTGTTGTTGTAGTTGGGAATCTCATCCCATGCATAAACGTAATATTGATAGGTCCCCACGCCCGGAGTTGTGACGTCGTAATAGGCCGTCTCAATGGAAGAATTGAAGTTGCCATCAAGAGGATCCATCGCATCTCCTGGCCATCCGGCGGGAGTCGCCGTGTAGTTAGCACCGGTTATCCTTGAGTTCCCCGTCGAGCTGTCATCCAGATCCGCGGATAGTCGAACCGTGGGAGGCTTCGTTGAGAGATAGTATGTCTGGCCGGACGACCCGTCTATCGCCACATTGAAGATCTCAGGCGGGGTCGTGTCCGGAGCCGGGATCGTAATCCTCGCGAATTCCGAGGAAATCGCGTTGTAGTTTGGAACGCTGTCCCACCCGTAGACGTAGAGGTCATAGTTACCTGGTAGCCAGCCTGTCGTATCGACAGTGGCATTCACGTTCTCCGTCACTTCGTCAAATCCTCCGTCCTGTGCGGACATATTCGTTCCTGGCCAGTTCTGGAACCCGATTGTGTAATTGGCACCGCTGACGTTCGATCCCCCTGTGAAGAAGTCCGAAACCATTGCGGTCAGGGCGACAGCCGTTCCTTCACTCACAATGACGGTAGGCTGGCCGTCAACGAGGACGTTCGAGATAGTTGGCGGAGCAGTATCACCTGGAGTCCCGATTGTGAAGTCCGCATCGCTCATGACGCAGTTCTCATTTCCCATCGAATCCCGCACGCATACACGGACTCTGGCTTTCGTCGTCGTCGTCACTGGCAGGGTCCAAGTACAAATGCCATCATTGGGCTCTCCCATCGTGATCTGGACCCACGTGGGGGAAGTTGAGTCCAGCGTGTAATAGACTGAAACTCCGTCTGCTGGTATGACGACATCCATTGCACTCCACTTGATGTCATAGACCTGCCCTGGATCGAGGACCTCTCCACCATCCGGATCGAGAACATCCACGAAGGGCGACGATGCATTGTCCAACCAGTTCACGATGTTCTGCATCAGAGCATACCTCTCCCACGTACCTCGTGCCGTTCCTTCGAAGTACATGTGGGCCATGTAGGCGACCCTGCTATCGCTGTCATGATCAGCCTTCACGGCTGCGCTTGAACTGCTCGGGACGTAGTTGAAGAAGGTCGTTGTTGTCAAATCATATGGGTTCACGATACTGGGGGAGCTTCCCGCTATTGGCAACGTACTCGGCGGAGCCCAGTTGCCGCTTATTGGGTCTAGCAGGACACCCTGAATCAGAGAATCCCCGCTATCGCCAGTGTACGTTGCGTGCAGGTAGTTCAGATAGAAGAAGTTGTTTCCAAGTTCTGCCCCTATGTTCTCACCAGTCATGTAGAGATTCCCGTAACCGTTCAGGTAGGACTGCAAGTTCGCCTGGTCCATAGGCGATATCGTATCCCACATGACATCGCTGGTATGCCATAACAATCCACCGTACTGTGACATCTTGCCCAAGGAGGGCGTATCCTTCATGTCGACGAGATACGTGTCCCCGCCAATGGCTATGTTGTGCATGTCATAGGGTATCCCGTTCTGAGTCAACGACTCATTGAACGCAACCTCGAGCGCCATGTTCTGGTTGTCATGGACAAGTAGGATGCCCTGCGGGACGAAGTCCAATGTTGCCGCCTGAAGGACGCGTTTGTCGTTATCGCTCTGCACGAAGACAACGACGCCAAGCCTCCTCTTGTCCCAAGACGGATCTATTGAGAATGTTCTATCCAACACTACGATGTCGCCTTGCTTTATGTTGAGAGGTTCCTGAGGGATTGACTCTCTGACGACATATCTGTGTCTCGCCTCTCCGTTCGGCCCCTCGGCCCATTTGTCATCCTCCCACAAGTAGAACCTGGCGAAGAGATTGGACTCGCCGACAGGATCCGTCGCTGTGATTGTTGCGGTCACTCGACCCTGAGTAGCCGTAATGTTTCCCTCGATATCGATATCCAGGTTCGTGTTATCCAGTTCCCCATCAATGACAGCCTTGAAGGTGTCGTATGTCGTGTCACCGGTGTTGTCTACTTCCAAAGTTCCGTCGACAATCAGTCTCGGAACCCACGGAATGCTGTAGTAATCCCTTCTGTCAACCATCACTGGGATGTTGTCCAAGTAGAATGGGTCGTTGGCGCTGGGCCACCACATATGAAAGTATAGAAGAGCGAGTTTGCTGCTGGGATATTCGTCTCCCAATCTGTTCAGGGGCGGATTCGCGTAGACGCACGGAGGGCAACCCCAGTTCGTGAACAGCTCGGCAAGAACGACCCTGGGCGTCGTCCCCGTATCCGTGGGGCTCGGTCCTTCACTAGAACTCTCCTTTCCAGGGTAATCAGTATCCGCACATGAAAACGACCCAATGCTCACGAGGAAAGCGACTAGAACGGCGCACATTCTCGAAGATGGCATCTTCATACCCTCCTCCTGGGGGGCATATTCGCCTAATTGTATTTCAACATTGCCTAGTCGTAAGTGAGCCGTGGCCCTTTCCTCACGGAACAGGAACCAAAATACTGCGGGACGAATCACTTGAGCCTGATGGTCTCCAGGTTCATGGGCGCTCTCGTTTCCATGCCGAACTTCTTGTACAGACTGCTCGCCAGGTCCGAGCACTTGTACTCCTCGCCATGACAGATTATCACCCTTTCGGGTCTGGGTTCGAGCGTTCCCACGTAGTTCAGGAGCTGAAGCCGATCGGAGTGACCGCTGAAGCCATCGACGACCTCCACGTCCATCTTGATATCGAGCGTCAGAGGATTGCCCCTGTCATTGAGGGTTATCTCCTTCCACTCCTTCTGGATCTTTCTTCCTATGGTCCCTTCGGCCTGATATCCCACGAAGACCAATGCGTTCTTCGGATTGTCCGCCCAGGATTTGAAGTACTCGATCACCGGTCCTCCGTTCATCATTCCCGAGGTCGCCAGTATCATGCATGGGTCAGGGTCGTTCAGGATCTTCTCCCTCATTTCCGAGCTATCTACGCGCTGGAAGACCTCGGACAGGAAGGGATTGAGTCCCGTCTGGAATATCTGGGTCCTAAGGGAACTGTTCAGGTATTCCGGATAGGCTGTATGAATGGCGGTAGCCTCCCAAATCATCCCATCCAGGTATATCGGAACCATCGGTATGCGCTTCATCCGCATCAGGCCCTCAAGGACGAGCATCACCTCCTGGGATCGTCCGACGGCGAAGACAGGGACGACGATCTTGCCCTTTCGGTTCAGAACTCTCGCCCCGATTGCTCTCAGCTGTTCCGAAGCCTCCCGCCTGCTAGGCTGGAGGTCGTGATAGCCCCCGTATGTTGACTCCAATATGAGGGTCTCCAGTCTGGGGAATCTGTTCGTGGCGGCGTTGAATAGCCATGACTTCTCGAATTTCACATCGCCGGTGAGGGCGACATTGTACATGCCATCGCCAATATGGAAGTGCGCGATGGCCGAGCCGAGTATGTGTCCGGCATTCTGGAACGTCAAACGAACATCCGGGGAAACATCCGTCGTCTCCCCATACTTCAGAGGAATGCAGCGCTTCACCATCTCCCTTATATGGCTGGACTCGTACGGAGCCTTCTTCCCCTCTCCAAAGGCCACCTTGATGTAATCTATCTGAAGGAGTGACATGAGGTCTCTCGTTGGCGGTGTGCAGTAGACCGGCCCCTCGTATCCGTATTTGTAAAGAACTGGAACGAGGCCGGAGTGATCGAGATGTGCGTGAGTCACCACCACACCATCGAGGGCTTCCAGTGGCAGAACCTCGGGAGCCTGTAGGTAGGGGCTTCCGTTGTTGTCGGACGAGACGTCCACGCCGCAATCTATCATTATCTTGCTGCCTCTCGTCATGAGCAGGGTGCAGGATCTGCCGACCTGCCTGTAACCACCAAGAGAGGTGAGCCTCACCCAGTTCTCCCCTTCAGCTATCTCCCTGGCAAGCCTCCTTCCCACCCGCTTGAGAAAGTCATCCCTCTCGTCTCGGACTTTCCTCAGGTAGTTCCTGATCTCCTCCACGGTCTTGGAGGCAATGGGCGGGGTCCTGACGACCCTCGGTGCCCAGCCGATGCTCTTCTTTATCTTGTTCAGGATTGTGCCGTGCTTTCCTATGACGAGTCCTGGTGAGAGGGCCTCAATAGTGACCTCGCCGTTCTCTGGCTCGAAATAGATATTCGTAATCTGAGCCTCTTCCGGGATTATCTCCCTAATCTTTCCCTCGGCCTCCTCGACTTCTGCGAGCAAGGAGGGATCCGGTCTTATGGCGACCCTCCGCCTCATGCCTTGCGCCAGTTGCCTGACGATGTCGTTGTTCTCCGCGAACTCCTCCATGCTCTTGGTGTAGATGACCACGACTGGACCTTCGAGTTCTATCTTCGTAATCTCCACATCTGCAGGGACGACCTTTCTAACTACCTTTTCAGCGTCCCGTAGAATTCTTTCTACGCTCATTTGGTTTCACTTGAAGCTCTTGGAGAAGACCTAGTTCAGTTTCAATGACGCCCTTCTCTTCTCAACCTCCTTGTCGTCGAGGTGAACGTAACCCTTCTTCGATATGGAAACAATGTCCATTCCATCGCCCGAAGCGGTATCCCTCTTCATGGCGGCCGTCATGGCCCTTATCGCGAGGTTTATCCCATCATCGGTGCTGACACCGTCCTGGTAGTTGTCTTCCAGCACTCCGTAGACGTACGGTGAGCCAGAGCCCGTTGTCACGTACTTGTCCGGTATGCTTCCTCCCGCCATGTCCAGCGAATAGATGTGATTGCCGTCTTCGTCCACGCCGCCCACCACGAGCTGGACCCAATAGGGGAAGTACCTTCTCCCCGCCAAAATGTTCGACAGGAGTGTCGCGCACGACTTCACTGGCATTTGAGCGTTCCTCTTGAGCTTGTAGAGTTCCACCTCTGCCATGATGTATCTTGCCAGAAGCTGGAGGTCGCCCACGAGCCCAGCGGTCGTCAGGCCTAGGTTGTCATCCAGCCTGAAGACCTTCTTCGTCGATTTGTGAGCGATCAATGTTCCCATGGTCGCTCTTCGCTCCGCTGCCAGTACCACACCGTCCTGGCAGACCAGCCCTAGTGTGGTTGTTCCTTTCTTTACCTCGTCCGCCATTTGCGTCATTTCACACCCTCAAAAAGTGATAAAACTGACGTCTGTGTTATTGTACTACTGCTATATAACTATTTTGAAGCCATTCGCAGGCAGGCCAGAGGAGACGACCCACGCTACCAGGGATCCGCTCATCCATTACCAGGGGGAGGTTTATCCCACTGATACGCAGAGGGCTATGTTCTTATAGGCGATGGGTTCTCTTCCGCAAAAGCTGATTGGATGGCGAATATCATGAAAGATACTAGGAAGGACAGGACTCGCAGCGTGCACTCGATTGCCCTGATGGCTTTGCTGATTCTTGGAAGCATGCTTATCATGGGCTCGCCACAATCCAGGGCAGAGATCAACGCGCCTGTGCAGGTAGGACCGGACACCTGGGTCGTGGTTGGCGACTGGATCATCGAGGGTGGTGATAACATTGTGCATGGGAACAAGACGATATATGTGGAAGGCAACGTCGAGATTCAGAGCGACGGGTCGCTGACGTTCTACAACGTGACTCTGCAGCTGAACTCTACCTTCAGCGGGGAATTCCACATAGAGGTTCAGGATGGCGGTGTGTTCAGGGTCTACGACGGGGGAGATGGACTCACACCCTTCGACATGGCTGATACCGACTCATCGGTGCTAATTGGAGGCGGGTTCCAATTCCAGTTCTGGGTTCGGGGTTCCGCTGTCTTCGAGATGGAGAACAGCCTCATTGGATACATGGGCGAGACGCATCCTGCGGGCCCTCCGCTTCCGACGCTCGAACCATATGGTCTGTACACAGAATCTGACAACGTGATCATTCGAAGGTCTGGAATCGCATTCGGCGGCGGCTTAGTCGCCAATGGGTCCAGTCCCGAGGTTTATGACTCAATGATCGTCATGGCCTGGTTTGGCATTGCCTCGTACAATGGGGGGAACCCCTATCTATCCAACTTCACAGCCAGTTCCCTCGAATATGCTGGTGTCATCGTGAGTGCCTCTTCGATTGAGATGTACGACAGCCTGGTCGTTACGACCGGTATCGGTGCTTTTCCCATGCCTGGCGTAAGCATCGTGGACGACTCCTACGCGCTCATCTCCAATGTCTCGGTTACAGCCAACGGTGATGGAGGTCTGGTCGTTGAGAACTCTCACATAGACCTCTTCGATTCATACGTGAGCGGCAACGGTCCTCGGGGCATCTCCATGCTCGAGAACCAATACAACCTGTTCACGTCTGTTATTCGCAACAACACCTTCAATCAACATCCCAATACGGAGATTACTCTCGGTGCCATGGGAGACGCTGACCTGATCATCGAATCCAACATCATCTCCGTTGACCCGGGTGCAACCGGCATCTCTCTTCAGACGGACAACAATTTGACGGCTACAATCAAGGGGAACAATGTCACGAACGGTGACGGAGGTCTATTCGCGTCTGCGGTGGAAAACATCACACTTGACATCTCTGAG
>JBHIBK010000004.1:0-17885 GCA_046759065.1 Thermoplasmata archaeon
TATTTGATTGTTTTTAAGTCGTAATCAAAATCGGGAATCATTTTTCCTGGCTTTTGACGTCTTCTGGGGGTACGGAGGTACCCGATCCCCGAAATGTGGCTGCGTATCGGAGTTGGATTCAACGCGGAGCAGAAAGGTTGACGAAGGTAAGGCCAAGCAGCGCGAGTGTCGCCGAAGGGAGATGAAGAAAAGGTAGGAATCCTTCGCTATATAGGAGGAGCTCTGCTCCTCAAAAGTCTTATCAGGAAACCCACCATGAGACTATCTCCGTAGCATCATTGCCCTGAGACGGCAAATCAGGAGGACTGGCCGCAGCCTTGCGATCACCATTCCCAAGGACCTGGTGGACCTCTATGAGGTAGAGAATGGGCTACGCGCAAACGACCATGATGAAAAGGTCGTCAAGATGTTAAGGGAGGTTCTCCCTGCCGAGCGGATAGGGTTCAAGGAGTTCTCAGAGATACGGAAGCGGTTGACGGACGGAGAGAGATAGCCCTGCTCGAGGGGGATGGACTTCGCGGTGTGAACAGTCTAAGGAAACTCGACCTCTAACCCTCGATCCTCCAGGATTGCCAGGTCATAGACGTGTTTTGCTGAGGCGACATCTTCGATGGCGAGGCCAATGGATCTGAATAGGGTAATCTCCTCGGGGTTCTCTCGCCCTCTTCTGAGTCCAAGGGCTAGATCGCCCAGTTCACTGTAGATCTCCTCAGGAGCGATCGTTCCATCCTTACTATAGGCGATTATGTCCCGCGCTTCACCGAGGCAATAGTCCAGGTGGTCCACAACAACCTTCGCCGTTCGAGCATAGGTAGCCCCATCGACCTCAAGGGCTAATCCAGATCCAATTACGTTCAGATGAGTACCATCTTGAATCCATAATCCTTCCAGGATTGGAGACGTGGCTGGAGTGGCCGTAGTCACGATATCGGACTGCGCCACTACCTCCTTCGCAGTGGGCACAGCATCCGCCTCGAGGTCCAGCTCACGAGCTGCCCAGCGCGCAAACTTTTCAGTCTTCGACAGTGTCCTGGAGTACGCCAGAATCCGGCGTATCGGCCTGACCTCCTTAAGGGCAATTGCATGGGATCGAGCCTGGACCCCCGCGCCCAGAAATCCTGCAACCGCGGAGTCCTTTCTGGCCAGGAAATCAGTTGCAAGAGCACTGACTGCTGCCGTTCTAACCGCAGTAATAGGCCCAGCATCCATCAGAGCAAGAGTACGGCCGCTCTCAGGATCGAGAAGGAGCATCGAGCCAACAATGGTGGGGAGCTGGAACTTTGGTGGGTTGTCCAAGTACAAGGCAACCGCTTTCATTCCCAAGGAATCCATCGATTCCACATAGGCGGGCATGAACCCTAGTTCTCCTCGATGCCTTTCCACTCCGATGTAGGTCCTAGGAGGCATCGAGGTGTCACCCTTAGCTAATGCCTGAAATGCCTCTCTCATGAGGCGTAACGCGGCCTCGGGTGTCAGTAGTTCTTTCACATCGTCTCGCCGCAAAATCCTCATAGTGAGTCAACCTAGAAAACGCCAGTTCAGCGATACACGAGACTTCTTCGCTCCCCGTCTACATCGGTGAGGACCACCGCCCCGTCATCTGTTACGAGGACTAAGTCCTCGATATGGTACACCTGCCCCGACGCGTCCCAGAAAAACGGCTCGACGCAGAATACCATCCCCGGTTCGAGTGGGGTGTGGTCATAGGGATTTAACATTGGGTCTTCGTGTAGGCCAAGGCCTAGAGCGTGACCCACATGAGGGCTTTGAAGATTGATTCCCTCTCCAGCGAGGTAGTTGGAGCAAATCCTATAGAGTGTTGAAGCTTCCCTTCCAGGTCTCATGGCATCGATGATGGCTCTCTGAGCCTCGCAGACGTTTCGATATAGCCGTTCCTGCTTTGATGTTGGATTTCCGACAACGGCCATCCGTGCCACATCCGATCGATAGTGACTCAATCGTCCGCCTATGTCCACACGTATGAGGTCACTACGCTGCAACCTATAATCGGTAGGAAGTGGGTGGCCCCCGGTACACCGCTGCCCCGCTCCCAGGACGAGGAAAGAAACCTCCTCCGCTTTTTCCTGGTAAAGATGATTGCACATCGCATCTGCTAGGACCCTCTCAGTTGCTCCCTCGTTGACATGGCTATAGCCGCTCTCAACGGCTCGGATAGTCGCCATCCCTATCCGCGTCATGACATCGATTTCATCCTCGCTCTTTACCATTCGGCCGCGATTGAGAATTTCATCCGCCGGACAGAAGGTGGTTTCAGAGGCTCCTTGCAGAATTCTGAAGTAGGCAGCTTGCAGATGGCGATATTCGATTCCGATCCTTTTTCCAGGGAGGCCCCTTTCCTCCAGAAGGGTGAGGAGGGCGTCCGCAGGATTCTCTGCAAATTCGACGTATGTCCGAATGTCATTGACCCAGCTCTGAGACCGCACTAGGGATTCCTCTATGTTGCACACAAGAAAGGTTGGATCTTCATCAACAGGTATCAGAAGCATAGCTAGGCGATTCGGGAGTGCCTCTATGGTCATGATATAGCTGCCACCATAGTAGAGGGTGTTCTCGAACGTAGTTGCGACGACAGCATCCAGCCCTTCCGCTGCCATACGCTCTTGTAGACCCTTTACCCTCTTCGAATGGTCTGCCGCTATGTACTCCGCAGACTGCTCAGAAACTCGAAGACCACCTTCTGCATACTGTCTCATTGGCCTATGCATACGCCCAAAATACAATAAATAACATACCATACTATGGCGGGGCTAGTTTCTAATTCTGTCATTCGCTGCAGTTCATAGAGCATTGAGCGGCAGGCTGTGAGATGGACGCGGATGCGGAGAACGTAGAAAGCCTCTTGATCCTTGAGTGCATCGATACCCACACTGGCGGAGAGCCTACCCGGGTGGTCCTCTCAGGCATACCCTCATTGCAGGGCGTGACCTCGAGGGAGCAGCGAGAGGACTTGAAGTCGCGGGTCGATTGGCTAAGGCAACTCGTAGTCGCGGAGCCTCGCGGACATGCAGACATGTTTGGAGCCATCGTCCTAGATGAGCACAAGGCGGATACGGATCTCGGGTTGATATTCATAGATAACGATGGATATCTCGACATGTGCGGTCACGGACTTATCGGGGCCGTTACAGCCCTTGCTGAGTCGGACAGATTGCCGCATCGCGATCGCCTGCTGGTCGACACGCCCGCTGGCACGACGGAGTGTCAGCTGAAGCGCACGGGCCGGCACTCGGCAGAGGTAACATTCGTAAATGTGCCCGCTTTCGTCTGCGGACTTGATTGTACTCTGGATGTTGGAGGTCGGAGTATCGAAGTGGATGTGTCATACGGCGGGAACTTCTTTGTCTTGGTTCAGGCGGAACATCTCGACCTAAGGCTGGACACAGTTCCCCTGAGTGAGATCAGGGAACTGGGAATGGATGTGCTGCGGGCGGCACAACGGAACATTTCGGTGCAACACTCGAAATTTGGGCCATCGACGATTCAGTTGGTTGAATTCTGGGAGAGTCTTGGAGCTAGAAGTGGCCGAAATATCGTAGTGTTTGGAAAGGGTCAGATTGATCGTTCTCCTTGTGGAACCGGTACCTGCGCAAGGCTGGCAGTCCTGCATGCCCGTGGACAGATCGGTGTTGGTGACGAATATGAACAGATTGGTCCCGTCGGTAGTTCCCTCATTGCCAGAATCTCAGGGGAAGTGAAGATAGGTGAGTTCAGAGGAGTCATTCCAGAGATCACTGGGGAGGCGCACGTTACGGGCTACAACCGCTTGATTGCTTCGCGCAGAGATCCCTTTGCTCTCGGTCTCCACATCTAGGGGCTCTGCGGTGCTGAAACTGGATCTGAATTCGTACTCCAGAATTCGGTATAGATGAAGCAAGCGACGGTGTGTCCTGGTTCAGTCTCTACTGCAGGTGGACGCCGCTCTCGACAGATTTCTCTGGCGAATGCACAGCGGGGATGGAAAGGGCACCCGAGAGGAGGGCTAAGCAAGTTTGGCACGGTTCCGCGAATGACCGTGAGACTAGGTGTCCTTACGTCAACTCGAGGAATCGAAGATATCAGCCCTTGGGTGTAAGGATGAAGCGGGTCCCCGAAAATCCTATCTACCGGGGCAGTTTCGACGATTCCCCCCGCATACATCACTGAGACACGGTCGCAGAGTTGTGCGACTACGGCCAGATCGTGAGAGATGAGTATCATCGACATCCTCAAATCTCTTTGGAGCCCCTGAATGAGCTTCAGGATCTGGGCCTGAGTCGTCACATCGAGAGCCGTGGTGGGTTCATCGGCTATCAACAGTGTCGGTCTGGCCGCAAGTGCGATGGCGAGGAGGACTCGTTGCCTCATCCCGCCGCTGAGTTCGTGTGGGTACCTGAGCGCCACCCTTTCGGGATGAGGGACCTGGATCTTGGAGAGCATCTCTGCAGTGAGTAAGACCTGTGCTCTTCGAAGCCAGTGTCGGTAGCGGCGGACGAATGGAATCAGCCTGAGAACGGCTAGAAGTGACTTGAAACTACGCCTTTTTTCCCAAAGGAGGAGCATCTTGTGCACTCTGAATACGCCTGCTCCTCTGCGAGATGCCTGTTCCTCAACCAGGCTGAATGCTCTGTCGTAGACCTTGGACCGCTGGCGAAGCATGTACACCTCTCCGACCTGGTCTACGACTCGAAGGGTGGGATTGAGGGTGTTCATAGGTTCTTGGAAGACCATAGCTATGTGCTGGCCTCGAATCTGTTGAATTCCTATATCGTCCAACTTCAACAGGTCGATATATGCCTCTCCTGTACCTCTGCACGATGGGCATTCTGAATCTCTCTCCTCACTGCTGCAGCGAGCACAACCGGCGAGTGCCCCGCTGCCGTCACAGATCGCACACCCCCTTCCAACGCAGGCGGGGCAAGTTCCGCGAAATCGGAGGAGAATCCTACCTCGCTTTACATTGGAAGATGGATTCAGGCGAATCACTTCCTTCACGGTGACACTCTTCCCGCAACCCGTCTCGCCAACAAGGCCGAGAATCTTCCCGTCAGCTACCATCAAATCGACACCGTTCAGCGCGTACACAGTGCCCTCATAGCTGTCGAAAGTCAGCTCGAGATTCTCTATCCGAAGGAGTTCGGACCGCTCCATCTCATTCCCCTGAGTCGTAGAGGAAGCAAGAAACGCTGTGACCGAGGTCTACCTCTCTCAAAGTTGGCTCTTCCGGGGACGGAAACTGGAATTCAAGCAAAGCGCCTCTCTGCGTGAAGCGCCTCTCTATTTCAAACGCCTGAAACAGAGGATCATTTTCTCCTCTGCGATCTTCCACCCATTCGAGCAACTCGTCAGCAATTGCCTGACTGTCATCTGTGGAGTCATCAATCTGAAACGTTAGTCTATTACCGTCGACCGACATGGAGACATTAGCTCCCCCGATTTCCCGCCACGGTGCTAGTTCCGCTTCCCTCAGCTGAGTTAGGAGATCACGTGGCTCCCATCCACACCTTTCGAAGACTCGAGGACAGCGCGGATGGAATCTGCATCCGGCGGGAGGGCTATCGGCCTCCGGTACCTCCCCCTTGAGCGGAATTGCACGAAGTTTTCGACGGGGGTCGGGAGCTGGAACTGCAGAAAGGAGCACTTCCGTGTACGGATGCTTAGGCTGATGGAATATACTTTCCGCCTGGGCAACCTCCACAATCTTTCCGGCGTACATTACCGCCACTCGATCTGCGATCTGACGAAGAACCCCCAGGTTGTGTGTGATGAAGAGGTAGGTCAGTCCAAACCTCTCCTGAACTTCCTTTAGTAGCTCTAACACTTGGGCCTGTACCGATACGTCCAGAGCGGAAGTAGGCTCGTCAAGGACCACGAATACTGGACGTAGGGCCAAAGCCCTTGCAAGGGCGACCCTCTGTTTCTGGCCCCCACTGAGCTCGTGTGGGTAGCGATACATATGTTCATCGCCTAGACCCACGTCTCGGAGGAGGCTACTGACCAATTCCTTCTTCTCAACCCCCCTAAGCCCCTCCACAACTTGGAGCGGCTCTCCGACGATATCTCGAACCAGCATTCTAGGATTGAGGGAGGAGGCGGGATCCTGGAATATGATCTGCATCTGACGCCGAACCGTTCGAAGTTCTCTCTGGCTAAGGCGCGCGAGCTCGATCGGTCCCCCATCCCCGAACAAGAGCTGACCCCGCGTAGGATCTAGAAGACGGAGAAGGCACAGGGCCAATGTTGTCTTCCCGCAGCCGCTCTCACCAACGAGGCCTAGCGTTTCCCCTCTGTAGATTGTGAGGTCAACACCATCAACAGCCTTAACAGAATCCCTGTTGCGACTCAGGAATCCTCTCGAGACTGGAAAATGCATGTGGAGGTCTCTGACTTGATATATGGGCTGATGGCTCCCCTGCTCTCCCTGCGTAGGATTCTTCAGAGTTCTCTTAGCATTTAAGGCATTGCTTGCGGCCACAACGGCCTCTCTAGCCGCTTTTCGGATTGGCCGCCAGCCGCGCCTTCCTGATACTTTTAGTAGCTTCCATGTCAACCTTGCCACTGCTGTCAACGACAACTCCGTAGTACTCCTTGGCAACCGAGGGGCTAACGAAACCCATTACGACGTCTTCGTGCACTTTCTCAATTTCGCGTTCATAGGGATCTCCGTATCCTCCACCTCCCGCGCTTAGCAGTGTAATCGAGCCACCAGCGGGAACTGGAAATGCGGATACCTTGGTGACATGCTCTTCGTGACCGTCTGGGTATCTAACAACGACTCGTGTCTTCTTGAGCGGGCTGGTGCCCCCCTTTAGCCCCCAGGGGGGTGATGCCTGGGTTTTTTCGATGATTGATGTGATCTGACCATCCAGGAGAAGTCTGATCTCTTTGATGACGCCAAGACCGCCTCTATGCTTGCCAGGACCGCCAGAGTCGGGGTTCAAGGAGTATCGCTCCATGACCACTGGAAGCCGGTTCTCCACAATCTCTGCAGGAATGTTGCAGCAATCCCCGTTGTTATAATGAATCATGGCGGAATCCCCATCATCTGCGACTGAGCCCCCTATTCCAACTGCTTCCGTTGCGCTTCCCAGCCACACTCGGTCACTATTCTCCCAAGTACCCCAGTACACAAAGCCTACGAGAGTTCCGCCAGAGTTCGCTGGAACCTTCTCTGGCAAAGCGTCTGCTAGGGCCCGAGGTATGAGTTCCATGAGTCGACTCGATGTCATGAAGTACATCATCGTTGGGGCCGGGGGACTTGGGTTGAAGATGCTTCCCTCGGGGGCGATCACCTTCAACGGTCTGAAGTGGCCTCCATTAGTCGGTGCCTGCGGCGTCGTTAATGCCTTTAGCGCGTAGGCGACACCTGAAAATGTTGCCGGAAACGGCGAGTTGAACGGGCCTTCTGCCTCTGGCGCCGATCCTCCCAGATCAACTGTCATGTTCGTGCCCTTTATTGTAACTTTCGCGTGAAGTCGCAGTGGCTCGTCAAAGTTGATTCCATCGTCGTCCATCCAGTCTTCGGCTTCCCACGTGCCCTCTGGAAACTCTGCCAGCTCATTTCGGGTGATCTGCTCCCCGTGATCCAAGATCTTGTCTACTGCCTCATAGAATGTATCCCTTCCGTATTTCTGCACCAGAAGTTTGACGCGCCTCGTTCCGGCATTTAGCGCGGAGGCGAAGCTGAGCAAATTTCCGGCGGTGATGTCCGGAAGTCGAGAATTGACTCGAATCATCCGTAGGATGTCGGTATTCAGCTTGCCCCTTTCATAGATCTTGATCGCTGGGTAGATTGTACCTTCCTGCCACATATCCGTAGATTGGGTCGGATAAAAGTTGACAGACCCAAAGTCGCCCAGATGCCCTTTTAAGGCAGTGTATGCGACAATCTCGTCTTCGTGGAAGACAGGCGCTATTGACGCGGCATCGGCACTATGGCCGCCAGTATGGAAAGGGTTAGTCGTCAATATCACGTCATCCTCTCTGAATGCATCCTCTCCAAGCTGTTCGATACAGGAATCTATGCAGAATCCTAGTGTTCCTATGAAGACCGGGATGCCAGGAGCGTGCGAGAGCATGTTTAATCTGGCATCGTAGACAGCCATTGCGAAATCATGTATCTCGTACAGGATCGGCCATAAAGACGTGCGAATCACTGTACGCGACATTTCCTCGGCCGCCGAAATGAGTTCATATCGAATGACTTCCATAGTTATGGGGTCCACCTCCTGCGGCTTAGTCATTGCGCTACCTCCGGTTTCGTCTCGATAATCAGGTTGCCGAACTGGTCGACCATGAGATTCCCCCCGTCAGGTACAATCGTCGTCGAGGAGAGTTCCTCTACGATCGCAGGACCTTCCACGAGGTTGCCCGCAAGAAGAGACTCTCTTTCATAAACTTTGAAGGACAGCTCCTGCCCGAGGCCAGGCGAGAATACTTTTCTCGCTCCCTTGTATGCACCCCTTGGGGGTTCCTTGCTCCCTTCGAGAATGAGTGGCAACCGAGGTTTCTCAACTTGCCCCATGGCGCGAAGTCGAATGTTCACGATCTCGACAGGATCCGACAGCGTATAGCCGTAGGTGATGTCGTGTAGGCTGTGGAAGTCACTTTCCACTTTGTCCTTGTCTTCTTCACCCGAGAAATCAGGAGATAGCCTGACATTCACGCTGTGTTCCTGGCCGGAATATCTCATGTCAAACGAGAGGTCGAGTTGCACCTCGGCCTTACTTCCCAACTGGTCGCGAATGAATTGTATGCCCTCTGTCTTCATCTTTTCAATCATGACTCTCAGGACTGACGGTTTAACTCTCTCCAAGAACGTCACGAAAGTCTGAGAAATGTCGTGAACGACATCTAGCATCAGCATGCCCCAGGCGGAAAACAGGCCTGGGGCTCTTGGAACCAGTACTTTTCGACAACCGAGAATGGAAGCAAGGGCACTCCCGAACATGGGCCCAGCACCGCCAAACGCGACTAGAGTGAAATCCCTCGGGTCAAGTCCCTTTTCTATAGTTATTTCTCGCAGCTTCAACGCCATTTTGCGCTCGAGTACGGCAATCACTCCTGCCGCGGCCTCTTCAACGTCCATCCCCAAGGGGTCAGCGATTTGAGACCTGAGACCATTCAGAGCGCTTGATGGGTCTAGCTCAATCTGTCCACCTAAAAAGTAAGTAGGATCGATGTACCCCGCCAAGACTGCGCAGTCAGTTACCGTGGGTTCCTGACCACCCAGGCCATAGCATATCGGACCCGGATCTGCACCAGCACTCATCGGGCCCACTTGAAGGGCGCCGCCGGAATCTATCCAGGCGATGCTTCCACCACCTGCCCCTATGTTGGAAATCTGTATGTTTGGCGCGATGAACTGATAGCCCTCTATGTCAGAAACACTGTCGATGGTTGGTCGACCGTCCGAGATAACGGATGCGTCGAAACTAGTTCCTCCGACGTCAATAGAAATGACATTCTCCAGACCAGCATGTCTGCTGAGTTCAAGTGTACCAATTACGCCGCTGGCAGGTCCTGACTGAACCGTAAACACGCCTCTGTCCTTTGCGGCATCCGCGGTCATCACCCCCCCGTCAGATCGTGAGATGAGGAGCTGCTTTTCGTACCCCATCTCGGACAGAGCTTTGTGAAGATTTTCCAGATACTGATAGAAAAGGGGGCCCATCCCGGCGTTTAGGATCGTTGTATTCGCTCGCTCGTATTCATAGTAATGCCGTGTGAGCTCATGCGACAGGGAGACATAAGTTTCAGGCATGTGTTTGGCGAGTAAATCACCGATGCGTTTTTCATGGACAGGACTTGCGTAGGAGTGAAGCAGACAGACCCCAACTGCTCGGACATCCGCATCTTTTGAGCCCTGAATTGCCCTCATCACTGAGTCCTCATCCAGAGGGGTTCGAATCTCACCAGTATTCGTCATTCGTTCCCGTACTTCAAACACTAGGTTGCGGGGAACGAGAGGTTCTGGTTTGTGGTAGAGGAGGTTGTACATGTCTGGACGGTTGATTCTCGCAATCTCCAGAATGTCACCGAAACCGGCCGTTGTGATTAGGCTCGTCTTCGGCATCTTCCCTTGGAGAATCGTATTGACGGTAATGGTTGTCCCGTGAAGCAACATGGAGATATCGCCACCGGCGATGCCTGCCCTCTGTAGTCCATCTAGTACTCCCTTCTCCGGCGATTGGGGGGTGCTCGGGACTTTGATGGTGTTCACTCTACCTGTCTCCTCTTCCAGAACTATGATATCAGTAAACGTTCCTCCGACATCTACTCCCAGCCTCAGTCCCATTCCATCAACCTCCCACGTTTTCGCGCAATCCCATAGCTCGACCTACCCTCAGATCACCTCTTCGAAAACACGAAGGAAGTTCTTCCCGAGGATTTTCAAGACCTCCTCATCAGAATAGCCCCGATGAACCAGCCCTCGAGTTATGTTGGGAATGTCTGTGACCTGCTGGATTCCATCCGGATATGTATATCGAGTCCCCCATACCTCGGGACGCTCCGCGATGAACGCCTCGACAAGTTCCTCGAGACCATGGTAGAAGTCTAGCCCAAATCCCACGGCATTTACGCCCACCAGGTCGCAGACATAGTCGATATGATCCAACATGTGCTCAACGGTGGGATTCAAGTCCTTAGTAACAAAGGCCGGAAATGCGGTTATGCCTAACACACCTCCGCTTTCTGCAAGAGCGTGAACCAGCTCATCACTCTTGTTTCGAACGTTTTCACAGACCGCTCTTGCGCATGCGTGGGAGACTATCGTTGGGTTCCTTGAATTCTCAATTGTCTCCAAGCTCGTTCTTTCGCCAACATGGGAAAGATCAATAACAATGCCCAGACGGTCCATCCTCTCAATCATCTTGAAACCGAAGTTTGACAAGCCTGCGTCTACCCGTTCGTCACAACCATCTCCGTACATATTGCGTTCATTGTACGTGGGCTGGATTATACGGATCCCTAGCCTGTAGAACACATCTAGCAGATAGAGGTTGGATTCGATTGGAGTGCTATTTTGAAATCCCAGCATTATCGCCACCTTGTTTTCATGTCTCGCTTGCTTTAGATCTGCCGCGCTGGTCGCCAAAAATGCACGATCTGCATTCTCGTCTAGGCTCTTATACCGGTCTACAATGTTCTTGATCGCTCCATGAAAGAAATCGAGAGCCAGACCGACGGTCACGTTGGCCCCCGTAACCCCGCCTTTTAGCATTCGCTCATAGTAGTTGCGTTCCATGATAGATCCATTCAACCCGTCGAACACGATTGCCCGGCGGTGTAGTTCATGAGCCCTCTCCTCTTCTGCCTGGGTCAGTCTAAGCATCGTGAACGCCACCCTAACGTCTTCTCTCTGGTCACCCTTTCGAAAGGGTGTAGTAGTTGATGTTGTCTGGCCCGTGCATGGGGTTGTAGAAGTAGCCTCGTACCCAGCTCCTAAAGATGTCGAAGTTCCCGGGTTCGACTAATACGAGGTATATTAGGTCATCGTGCAAGGCCTGCTGAACCTCTGATAGCAGGGCCTGACGTTTCACGGGATCGAGCTCAATGCCTGCCTGAGCTACGACATCTCCTACGGTTGTGTTGGTGTAGCCTTGCCAGCTATAGGCAGGCCCTCCCGACCCAAGGATCCAGCCTACGTAAGCTTGCGGATCTGCGAAGAGCGCGAAGATATAGCCAAACGCCATCGGCAGCTCTCGATTCATCCACTTGGACAGATAGATAGACCAAGGGGGAGAAGCGATGTCTATGTGGAAATTAGGGTTCAGCGACTCGATGTTCTCTTTGATCATCTCGGCGCCTATCCTAGACTCCTCTCCGCCCCACTGGTAGAGGGTAAACCTGAATCCATTCTCCCAGACCACTCCGCCCCAGGCCTGCTGGAACTCCTGCTTTGCCTTATCTAGGTCATAGTCATACAATGGGATCGATTCATCGTAGCCAAACATCCCCTTGGGAATGAACCACCTAGCCCGTATTCCGTTTCCGGAGAAGGCCGCGTCGATATAAGCCTCATATGGGAAGGCGTGGGCGAATCCCCGTCTTACGTGGTCGTCCTGGAAGAAGGTGGAATTAATGGTCGTTCCAGGAGGCTGGTTCGTCATGTTAATCTGCCATGTGAAACCGACAAAGTCCACGCGGGTTGTGGCCTTGCCCGAGAAGATCGTTATCCCCGCCATCTGTTGAAGCGTCGGGAGCTGCGTAATTGGAAGCTCGGTGTGATCGATATCACCCGCCTGCAACATCAACATCCGGGTACTCAGTTCGCTGACTCTCTTGATGACGATTGTCTTGAAGTTGGGTGCCCCCAATCGATAGTCCTCATTGGCCTCGAGGACGACCTGTACCCCTTCGTCCCACTTTACCAGTTTGAAGGGACCAGTCCCCATGATGTGCTTCGCCATCCACTCGTCGATCTTCCCATTCCATTCTTGCCAAGAAGCGGGGATATCTGGATTCCAACCGCCATGTGCAATGACGTAGTCCTTGGAGACAATCCTCGCAGGCCAGCTTGCCATCCTCTGTAGGAAGGTTGCGTCCACATGCTTCAGATGGAAAGTGACCGTATAAGTATCCTCAACTGTCACAGCATCTTCTATCGCGCTTCGGCTCTGATTGAACTCTGTCAGAGGGTCAGCCAGGATCCAGAAGAGGCCATCAGGTATGGACATCACCAGGACGCGTTCAATCGAGTACTCAATGTCATATGCCGTCAGCTCAGAACCATCGTGAAAGTCGATTCCCTGCCTGATGTTGAAGGTGTAGTTGAGGCCGTCCGTCGAAATCAAACCGTTAGCGACCGAGGGAACTTCTGTTGCGAGAACCGGGATAAGACTGTCGATTCTGTCTCGGTCGTAGTAGACGAGGGTCTCCATTGTGTTGAGAATAATGGGTTCGTCCCAAGTTGTGTGACTATGGGCAGGATCGAAACTTCTCGGTTCGTCAAGTCGCGCCTCTACGAAAATATCTGGATTCGGCACTCGCCCCTCGAATACCTCGGGCTCCTGGAGGACATGAACGGTTCGAATGAACGACGCAGTCCTCCCGTTTTCCGCAGTGACCGTTAGCTTTGCCACGTAGTTGCCTGAAGAGGAATAGGTGTGGTTGGGGGCCGCTTCATTACTGGTGTCCCCGTCACCGAAATCCCATGCGAAAGCAGTAATCGCCGTCGGTGTGCTATCGAAGTCTCCCTTGTCAGGGTTCCACTTCCATCCCCATGAAGAGGCTGCGTCAAATGAAACCTGGGTTTCTTCCTCGATTACATTGCTGTCGGAAGTCGCGATGGCCGTAGGGGCACTAGCATTTCCCTTCGGTATCGTCGGCGAAAGAACGTCGATGTAGAGGAGCGAGACTTCGTTTGTTCCCACATCTCCCCTGTTATCAGTGACCTCCAGGTACACTATGTATGCGCCGGGGTCAGTAAATGAGTGTGTAATCTCCACGCCTTCGCCTTGATCACCGTCACCAAAATCCCAGCTGAATTCCACTATCTCTCCATCGAGGTCTGTGGATGCCGAAGCGTTGAAAACCACCTGCTCTCCAACCTCCGCTAGAGTCTTGTCGGAGCTAGCGTTGGCCTGAGGAGGTAGGTTCTCCGGTTCTGGTGCTGGCTGAAAATAGACAATGGCCATAATGACGATCGCGACGATTATCACTGCGGCGGCTGCGCTCCCAATAATCCACTTTCCTCGATCCTGACGCCTTGGGATCTCAGGTTCCTCCACAATCTCGCCCGCGACAGACAATATCATCAGGTATCAAAACCCTTATACCGCTATAGTGCGGGACAAGAGAATTTGGACTCTCAAGGATTGACGAATCTGGCCTGGCCGAAGGCAGAGCACGGAGCGTAAGGTACGTAATAGGATCAGGAACGCCCTGATGATCGCCGGTGGATTCGTGACACTCTGAAGAAGTCTTCCGATGAGTGGCCGATGCACATTGAATTCCCAGACTTCCACGTCAACCAGTTGTTAGCCAAAACAGCAAACCATTCCGTATCGGGATGGCAGGGTTCGGTCCAGAGGGAGGGATATAGATACCTGGTTTCAGAAGTCTATCAAGGAGGAATGAACGATAGACAGTTTTTGACTTCCGTCCCCAGGATCGCAGTGGAACAAGCTACCTGGAGAACCCATCGTTAAGGGTCTCCGGGAACTAGCTTTATAAAGCCACAATCTCATTTCTGATGGAGGGATTGGGTATGTACCTAATGAGGTGCGGGATAGAACATCCTGGGTGTTGGGCCGTGGAACTTGCAGATGAACCCTACATTGAGGACCTCACCATTAACAGCGGCAGTATGCTGGAAAGGAATGCAATCATCGGCTCACTCAGCTTCCGGTCTCGCAGAGAGGTAGATCTCTCAAGTTACTTCCCCAAGAATTTTGTCCACTTGGCTTGGGAGGTTGGCCAGGGTTCCGACAGGCAATATAAAGTCCTGTACGTGATGGACACAACAGGTATCCCTACAACTATCAAGACCCTGTATAGGGCGGGATGCAGTTTCCGTCCGCCCGCGTACGTAAAGGATTCCCTGGAGCACTTCGAGATAATATCCACTGAGAAGGAGCGGCTAGCTCGGTTACTCGATCTGCTCGGAAAGAACGACATGCACTGCGAGATCTATGCTATTCGTGAACTCCATACTTATCGTGCGTTCGAGAGGGAGCCCGTGGTTTCCGGGATTCTTACACCCGCACAACAACGTGCTCTTAGGGCAGCTTATGGGAGCGGCTTCTACCGATTTCCGAAGGAGAAGACGCTGCAGGAGATCTCGGAGGATCTGGACCTCTCCCGTTCGACCCTACGCGAGCACTTGCGACGCGCGGAAATACGTCTTGTGAGGCAGTACATGAAATCCTTCGAGGAGAGCAGGCTTACGTCCTAGCCGGGATTTTCATCTTCGGGTCGAACAGATCTCTGAACGCGTCGCCCAACAAATTCCAACCCAGGACGAAGAGAAATATCGCGGTCCCCGGGAAGAATGATACCCACCACTTACCCCCAACTATCCAGTCCTTCCCCAAAGTGGTCATCAGACCCCATTCCGCCGTCCCCGATTCAGCTCCGAGGCCTATGAAACTCAGGCCAGCGGCTATGAGAACTACAAGGCCCATGTCCATTGTGACTAGCACCACGGAAGCGAAGACGGCGTTTGGGATGATGTGCTTACGAATTATCCATAGATGCGGCGCACTGATTGATCTGGCCGCCAAGACATAGTGTTGCTCCTTTATGACAAGAGCCTCCCCCCGGACCAGCCGCGCGTAGCGGGGCCACCAGACGATGACAAGGGCCAGGGTGAGGTTCTCAATGCTACGACCGAGAACGGCGATTATGGCCATGACCAGTACAATCGCAGGCAAGGCAAGGAAAAGGTCAGACAAGCGCATCAAGAGCTCATCTACTTTCCCTCCGAGATAGCCCGCAAATAGGCCTACCGCGATGCCTATCACAGCACTCAGGAAGACGACCGTTACGGCAATTGTGAAGGAAATCCGTGATCCCCAAATCACCCCATAGTAGATGTCCACTCCTTCTGGACCCGTTCCGAGCAGAAACTGGCTATCCGGTGGTTGTGGTTCCAATATCCAAGTCTTTGGAACACGATATGGGTCAGGCTGGTTTGGGGTTGTGAGAACGGGAGCCAACAGGGCTAGGACCAGGAAGAAGAGAATGATCCCCAACCCGGCTACGCCGAGCGTATTCCTCCTAAATTGCCGTACCCTGAAAACCATGCGACGTAGCCTCGGATGCCTGACTAGCACTTCCCGCAGATCGATCGAGGGCATCTTCATTTCAACCGAATCCTGGGGTCAAGGCATGCATAAAGAATATCCACGACGAGGTTGACAATAATGAATCCCATCGCGACAAAGAGGGTAAAGCCCATGATGGCCGCATGGTCAAGTGCAAGCGAAGCGTTGGCAACCCACATTCCCATACCTGGATAAGAGAACACAACTTCAACGAGCACAGCCCCACCCAGAAGCTGGGCGAAGACGAGACCGGTCATAGTGGTGGTCGAAATGAGTGCGTTTCTGCGAGCATGATGTGATTCAACAATCTTTTCAGACAAACCCTTGGACCGCGCAAGGTCGATATACTCGGCTTCTAGAACCTCGACCATACTTGTCCTCATAATTCGGCTTATGATAGCTAGGTTGGGGTAGCCTAGGACGAAAACCGGCAGAACCAAGTGCTCAACTGCGTCAATAAACACCACAAAGTTGGCGTTGAGTAGGGAGTCGATGGTCAGCAAGCCTGTGTAGGAACGGAAGTTCCCCGCTGGGGGAAAGTAGGTCTGCTCAACTTCCAGGCTTAGTCGCCCGGGGGGGAAAATACCGAGGCCGCCATAGAAGACCAACAGCAATACAATGCCAAGCCAAAACATGGGGGTTGAGTAACCCGAAAGAGCGGCGATCCTAGCAGCGTAATCAACGGACGTGTCCTTCCGGGAAGCGGAGAGAGAACCTAGGTAAACTCCGCCAGCAACGGCAAGGATCATGGCGTATATGGTTAGTTCCAGGGTTGCTGGAAGGAATGTGGCGATGGCCTCAGTCACGGGAAGTGCGGCTATGCGGGAGTAGCCCCAGTCTCCTCGGAATAGGCCCTCAAGGTAGTATAAGTACTGGACATGGATGGGTTCGTCCAGATGGTATTGAGCTCGAATTTTCTCTACAAGAAAGGGAGGAGTTTGGGGTGTTACATACAAGGAGACGGGATCGCCAATCTGACGTGTGAGGACGAAGACCAATAGGGATAGGAGGAACAGCAGAGGAACGGATGCCACAAGGCGTCGCGCAGTATATCTCAGCAGACCCATGCGACCATACCCTTTACCTTCCACATTTGGGCATATAGATGGGAACTCCCAACTCTAGTTCGTTTTGCTTCCTGGCATAGGCGACCACTCTATATCAAGGATATCCCCTCCTATGGCAATATCGTCTGCATAGTGTGTTGCCTCGCCACTCCAACTCTCCTCACGGGCGGTATCGACGAGGAGGGCGGGAGGGGCTTTATGGAGGCCATCGGCGCCCAGGTGGCCATGCGGACCACCATTGTTTCTACAGGGGTGTCCCAAGGACCAAGAGACCGAGATTATGTCCTTCAGGAAGTGGTCGAATCCGCGTTTGGCCGAAGAACTCCCGCTTTTGTCTCTCGATCAATTCCCACGGGACTGGCAACGGTTTCTGTGTGATTGTTAAGGTCACGACGTTACCCGAGACTTTGTAGTGCCCCGAGATAAGTCCCGAGAAACGGCCACTCGATTTGTCTCCGACGAAGGTTACACCCTGGGTCGGAGATCCGTACCTGGGTGGCAGGGTTTCGCTTTTCATGAAGCAGGTCGTCCAGACTCTCGAGCTTTCTCTTAGGCCGCTCCGTCGCGTGGATTCCCTTAGTCACGGTGGTAGGATGTTTTGTAGGGATATAGGCCCTTAGGATAGAGCCGCCGAAGGGATTCGAACCCTTGACCTACGGTTCTCCTGCGGCGTTACAAGACCGTCGCTCTAACCAGCTGAGCTACGGCGGCTTCACAAGGTGAATCAAGAGGTGGTAGGGATTAAAGAAGTTGTTGGGGGCTTACGCAACGCACGATTAAGGGCCAGTGACATGCTCCCATTAGCTCTGCTAGCCTCAGTGCTGCACGCCCTGTGGCGCGGATGTCAGCCCCAGCAACTGCTGCGCGGAGACAAAGACGATCCAGACGACTGCTGCCAGGACGCCGACGGTCTCCCAGAGCGGGTCCACGCCGCTGAATATCAGGATCAGGGCGAGGACGAAGGCGACCGCCGTGGCCACTGCTCCGACCACCCCAAAGGCCCGATTCTTCGCAACGATGAGCAGGAAGAGCGCCAATCCTGCCGTCAATA
>JBHIBK010000005.1:0-17737 GCA_046759065.1 Thermoplasmata archaeon
GTCTTCGTCCCTGGACTTCTTAATCCAGTCTCTCAGCATTTTCGAGGACATGAGGAGGATGACAGTGATGAAAACGGCGTAAAAGATCCATTTGGGCACATTGAGGTTGAATAGGACTCCCAGGACTGCACCGACAAGGGCTCCAGTCAGGAGTGTGAGGGCGAGGTTGAAGTCGACCAGACCCTTTTTTAGATGGTTCACGGTGGCGGAAAGTGAAGTGGCAGTCGTGAATGTCAGGGATATAGGCACGACGACTTCCTTGGGATAGAGTGTGAGAGAAAGGAGGATGGGGACATACAGAAGACCCCCGCCCAGACCAAGGTTGGAATAGATGAAGGCGACTCCAAAGACCATCATTGCCAGGATGGCAATAGTCCAAATCTCCATCGGGCGGGAATAAGTATGCAACCTATTAAACTACCGAGAAGGATATTATCGAAGGGACACATAGGGGAGGATGGATGACGAGGTTCCTGATTAGATATGGCGAGATTGCCCTGAAGAGCGATTGGGTGAGGAGGAAGTTTCAGGATAGATTAGTCGCCAATATTCAGGATTACTTCCTTCACAGAGGCATCCAGTGCATGATGAGGACAGAATACGGGAGGATATTTCTCGATACAGATGAGATTCCTGAGGCCTCAGGAATCCTCGGAAGGATTTTCGGCATTACCTCGTTCAGCCCGGTGGAGACGACGACCTCCGGTCTGGAGGACATAGCACAACTGGCAATCGAGAAGTTCAAGCCCCAGCTCAAGCCAGGAACGAGTTTTGCGGTGCGGGCCAGAAGGTCGGGGAATCACAAGTACTCAAGTCCGGAACTCGCCAGCTATGTGGGCGGGGAAATACAGTCGAGCCTTGAAGGGCTTGATGTGGACCTAGATGAGCCTGACGTCCAGGTTTTCATAGAGGTCAGGGAGAACCGGGCCTACGTTTTTGGCGGGAGGGACCTCGGACCTGGTGGGATGCCCCTGGGCACACAGGGCGTCGTTGTTGCAGCTATCACATCAGAGGAGGGCATTGCTGGCGCATGGCTGATGATGAAGAGGGGATGCAAGGTTCACGCAGCGCACTTCAATCATCCAGAAATCATCCAGCCACTCAAGAGCTGGGACATTCGCCTGAAAAGCTATGCCTTAGATGATGGCACTGAGCTGGATTCGATCATGGAGAATAGCAGCGCCCAGGGTTTCGTCACGACTTGGGATGAGAGAGACACCTGCAACCTCAGGACGAACGTTCCAGTATTCCATCCCACGATCGGACTCACCAAAGAAGAGCTGGATGACCTACTGAAGAGAATAGGGCGGTAGGTTACTTCCCCTTGTGATCGTGAGCTCTTATGGACGGACGGACTTTCTCCGCCCCCTTTCCCTTCTTTCTCAAACCGCGACCCTTCTTGCCCGCAGACGTCAGTCCGCGATAGACTCTTCCCTTGTGGGAACCTCGTCCTATCCAGGAAATCTTGGGATCGTTCTTTATCACAGGGTGATGCGGGTCAACCAGAATGACCTCGTAGTACTTGTGCCTGCCATCCTCTCCGACCCAATAGGAGTTGAGAACCTCCAGGTTCGGATACCTCTTGGCGGTCCTCTCTTCGGCAATTCTCTGAATGCTCTTTGCCATCGTTATCTTCTTGATGCCTTTTCTCTTCGCTCTTCGGCCCCCTCTGATGGTCGGCTTTCTCAGACCGCCTCTCCTCACTCTGGCCCTAACGATGACGTAACCCTGCTTCGCCTTGTATCCGAGTGCTCGAGCGCGGTCTATCCTCGTGGGCCTCTCAACCCTATGGAATGAGTGACCTTTCCTCCACTCTATCATCCTGAGCCACTGCAACTCCTTGAGATATCCCTCATCCGGTCTCTTCCACGCGTCCCTCACAAAACGGTACATATTCCTGTTCTGCGTTGATACTTCTGGCTTCTCCTGATCTGGTTCCTCGTTCATTCCCAGCCCTCCCGGGCGTTTGTGGATTCACCTTTCGGCACATCTCCAGCGAGATACTCTCTCACGACTTGAGCTTGATAAGTAATCATCGGGTATAAATGGCTTTGCCAGGTATCGGGCTCACATGAAGTCTTCTAGGGTGAGCTTCTTCTCGGTCTTCTTGACCTCCACATCGGTCTTTCTCTTGGAATCGAAATCATCATGGAATAGTGTGGCCTGCTGACTTCCGGCCAAAAGGCTCTTCTCGTCCCATCCGAAAACTTCTGTCACATAGGCGAGAGTATGAGCCAATCTGCGAGCGTAGTAGTTCCAGTCAGGCGTTCCATCGAACTCCCTACCGCTGACGTACGGGTGGATCCGCTGCGGCGATTTCTTCGCATCTGTGACTATCCAGGAGACCTTCATACCGGGGACGACGTCGTAGCCCCACTCCTTCAACTTGCGCGCCGCCTGGACGTTCGGAAGCGCATCTGGAGCGACGTAGTCCTTCTCGTCCTTCACAGATCTTGATATGACCAGCTTCTCATAGGGCACCTTCCCCTCCCTAGTGTCGGCAACGAGGTCCCTTGCGATGCGGATCGCACCATCTATGTCATCCTCCATCATCCGCTCGAAGAGCCTTGTCTGCCCCTCGCTCTGGAGTTCGAAGGCATCCGTCCTCCTGATCTCGTATCCGCGAACAAGAAGGGCCTCCTCCGGCCATAGGACCTTGCCGACGTACCTCTTCTTCCTCCCGTGAGAGAAGAACGGGTCCATGACCTTCTCGAATTCAAGAATCGCCCCGCCCTTTGAGAACCTCTTGGCGATTTCCTGTCCCATCCTCACGGCGCCATCCAAACTTTCCCCGGGTGACTGGAAGAACACGCTGTCCGTATCGCCGTAGATCACCCTGAGACCCTCGTCCTCAAGCTGAGAGATCACGCTCTTGGTGTTCTCTCTGGCAATCGCGGTTATTGTGGCACCGATTTTGGGATTGGTGAACCTGTAGAAGCTCGATGCGAAGACGCCGTAGAACGCGTTCATCAGGATCTTGATGGCGTTCTGCACTCCGTCATAGTACTTTCTCTTCTCCCCCTTGGCTTCCTTCATGAGGACCTTCGCTTCGTCACGTTCCTTCATCAGGTCGCTGAGAATCTTCGGCAAAAGACCTGGTTTCTGGTCCTTGCTCAGGAACCTCGCACCTGTGGGGCTGGTAATGGTGCCCTCCTCGGAGAGCGTCGTGAAGCAGATGTTGTTGGCGATGATCAGGTTCGGATACATCGCCTTGAAGTCAAGGACGCATACCCAGTGGTAAAGTCCGGACGGGATTGTGTGAACGTAACCGCCCTCTATGGACTCCCCTCTGCGGCCCTGGTGGGTCATCGGTACTCCCACGCTCGCACCGTCAGCCGCCCTGATGAGTATGGAGTCTATCAGCGATGATGTCCTCCCGTTCAGAACGTAATCGACCGGGAGCTTGGAGACCACCGCCAGGTCCATCGATTTCTCCAAGACGGCTATGTCCTCCAAGATTCGCAGCGCGAGTTCGGCGTCCTTCTTGCAGTACCTGATCACCCTGTCCTTGTCCTTCTCCCATTCCTCGTCAATCTTCGTCGGATCGACGTCCTTCTTTCCTTCTCCAAGAACGAGGTTTGCCACGTAATCCAGGGTCTCTTGCTTCGGCCTCAGCTCCTTTTTGGCGTTCCACCACGCGTCAGCGACAATCCTGCCATAGACCCGCCAGAACCGCCCACCGCCTTCCCGCATACGAATCTCATTCCTTGAGAGGTAAAGATTGGGAATGCCGTTCTTCCTAGCCCTTTCGAGAAGAACCGGGATATCGTACCCGTCGATGTTGTATCCGGTTATCACGTCGGGGTCCTTTTCTTTCACGTAGTTCACAAAGCCCTTGATCATCTCCTTCTCTGGACCCTCGAAGCACTTCTCTTGGAGTTCGCCGTTCATCCTCAGGGCGCAGCATATCGTGAATATCCTCCCGTCCTTGATGCTGTTCTCGATGTCAAAGCTCAGGATCGTCAGGCGGGGACTGAACGGTTCAATCTGCTCGAACGTCTCGGCCTTGATTGCGATCTCCGTGCTGTAAGGATCCTCCACCTCTTCTCCCTCAATCCTCACGCATGATCCTAGGTCCTGGTCGAAGATGAAGCGGAGTGCGAATGGTATATCAGCTGCCAGAACGCCACAGTGGTTTTTCGCTCGCGCCCTGTATTCGGGCGTCTTCCGGGGCAATCGAAGGAAAACCTTCTTGCAGTCCCTCATCTTGCCGTCGGTCCAGAGCTGCACATCCTTCAATCCCCTGACCTCGGGATCGCGTTCGAAGTCGTCAACGAGAACCTTGGGCGGTTCGACTATATAGAAGTAGGGGCGGAACCCTTCAAACCTTATGGATATGGACCTATCATCGCGAGTTTTCCCAAAGAGTTCGACGACGACCCCCTCGGTTTCTTCCTTGTAGGAGGCGTTGAGCAGTCTGACATCCCAACTTCCCATCTTACGCCCTTGCCACTATCGTAATGATGTCTCCATCCTTCAGTTCGTGATCGGCACTGACGACCCTCTTGGTCCGGCCATCAATCGCACGAATGAAGTTGTCTCCAAGTTCGGTATGCACCTCATAGGCTAAATCCTTTGCATTGCTGCCCCTGGGCAGAAGGTAAGCATCCGGAAGGACCCTTCCATCCTTGTCCGTCCATTTGCTCTCATCCTCAACGGGATACACAACTATCATGTCCAAGAGATTGAAGATAGCTTCCTCCACACATTTCTGAATTCCGGTGCCTCCGAACTTCTCCAGAACGTTTCCCACGAACTCCAATCCTTTCAACTGCTTCTCGTTCAGCTTGCCCTCGTCAAGGATTTCGAAGTGATCGCTCCCAAAATCGTATGAGATGAGGTTAGACTTCGTTGCCCGCCGGAGAGCAAGCTCCGACTCCGCAGATGTGGGAACCGCAACCCTTTCCTCCAATGACGTAAGTCGTTTGATGTTCTCGTCTGGGGCGATATCGCATTTGTTGGCGGCGATTATCATGGGCTTGCCGACCCTTCGCAGACTGTCCGCGAGCTTGAGGATGTCATCCTCGGACCAGTTCAACGGCTTCTCATCGATTCTCGTCTGTCTGAGCGCCTCGAGAATCATCGAGTCGGTGAGCCCAAGACCGGTCATTCTCTCTTGAATTGCCTTCTCGATTTTCAACCCGTCCAACTGAATCTGCCTGACGACCTTCTTCCATCCCTTCTCCAGAATGCTCTTCATCCATTGGGAGACCTCAGTATCGAGGAATTGCACATCTGAAAGAGGATCATGGCTTCCAATCTCCACGATGTTGCCTTCGTGGTCCGTGCCTCCGCTGGCATCCACAATATGGATTAGCGCCTTGGCCTGTCTAAGGTCATCCAGGAACTTGTTGCCGAGCCCTCTTCCCTTATGAGCGTCTGGAACGAGACCCGCCACATCGAGCATCTCTACTGGCACGAGCCTGGTTCCGTTCTCACACGGGGCATTGTTCGGATGGCATTCAACGCCCAGCTCATCGTGAGGACACTTGGCCCTCACGTACGTGATTCCCCTGTTCGCCTCGATTGTAGTGAAGGGATAGTCAGCAATTTCGGCTGGCGCTAGGGTAGCCGCAGAAAAGAAGGTCGATTTTCCCACGTTGGGCTTCCCGACAATCCCCACTTCCATGAGTATGAGTGGCTACTTCTTTCTCCGCCTTAAAACTATGGGTATCAGGAGGGTGAAAGTGATTGGCGCAAGGATGTCCTGGAACTCCGGTATCCTCTCAAAGTCGATGTCGTAGTTCGATCCTGTGATGTTGAGCCACTCCCAAGAGATATAGCTCGTTGATGAGACGGAGTATATGGATGTCAAATTCGTCTTCGTGTCTGTGTTCGTGGTGAGTGTGATGGACGACCACGATGACCCGCCAACGCTCATATACTGGCAGTAAATCTGATCGCTTCTTATGTAGAAGGAGTACAGACGTTCTGGATCCGTGGCGTCCAGTAGCGTTAGTGACGGGTACCTATTGTCGGATTCGGTTCCTTCAACTAGCGGACCCGTCTGCCACGTTCCCGTAGTTTCCCTGTATCTATAGATAACGTGCCCGGTCGAGTTGCTATAGATAAGATGGACCTGATCAGTGCCATCCACCACCGCGGAAGGGGACTTATAGTCGAGTCCGGCGGTTGTCGTGTTGATGGTTTCCTGAGTTCCCCAACCACCTGTACTGTTTTCCATTTTCTTTCCCTCGATGTTTCCATCTGCGTACCACAGTGAGTAGACATCAGCATCATCGGACTCTGAAGACAATGGCAGTATTATTGGATAAACCGAGTTGGTGGCAACGTTGCTGTCTCTGAGAATGGTTCTCAGACCCCACTCTTGGATGTCATCTGGATTAGTTGAGTTCACAGCAGCGACATTGTAGGGAACGACCTCTCCCTCGTTTGTGTTGGAGACGACCCAGAGTCTCCCATCGGCTGCTCGGCATATAAAGGCCACCTTGCTTGACAGAGCTTGTCCAGAGACGACGACGGTCACCTCACTTCCCCATTCAATGACTCTATTGCTGGGTTCAACCGTTCCATTTCTGACTATCACGTCAGTGTCTGAATCAGTGGTGTCCCCAACGAGGTAGATTCTCTGATTGGATGAATCATACCAAAGCGAGGATGCCATCACACCTGAAGTGATAAACGCGTCATAGGCTACACCGCTCCAATCCTCACCGTCATCGCTGTACTCATACAGCGTGTTCCCCTGCAATCCATCATAATAGAACGCCCAGAAGTTCGTTCCGTCGTGGAACAGCTTCCTCTGTGTGGAATATGCCGTGGTCGTGGAAGTGCTCGTTGTGCTCTGGACAGTATATATCGCCCTGGTCCTGCTCCTCGTTCCCCACGAGGTTTCCAGGATGGCATTATCCTCAGCTTTCGTCCAGTCCGTCATCGTGATTACTATCTTCGTGTTGCTAACGTCGGGTGTATAGACAAGGCTCATGGAGATTTCCGCTTGGGTCTTGTCGTTCGCTGATTCAGAAAGGGGACTGTCAATAGGAGTCCAAGTTCCTCCTTGACACAAGTAAAGCGTGTGGTCCTTGATCTCTCCGTACTTCCCGCGAATCTCGATCATGGCGTCCGCGAATATGTCGTGCATGTAACACGTGGATGGAATCGACGAGTTGGAATCCACATAGATTCTGGCTATGTCCTCACCCTTTCTTGGCGGGAGGACTCCTGGGGGCCCGGGAATGAACTGCCCTGGTGGGCCAATCTTCTTCAATTCGTGTGGAATCACGAGGCCGGCGAAGACTTCTCCCTCAACATTGAAGTAGAAATACGCGAAGTTGCTGTTCCGGTCGTGAAATGCGAAGTAGTCTTGGATGTTCACATTATCGTTCCTGGGCGGACCCAATTCATCATCGGTCCTCAGGCTCCTGTTCTTCCAGCCTCCGAACCACCCATCGATCTTCTCCTCCGCAGGGGCAGAACCGATGTATGACACGGTCGGCTGACCTCGAAGCTCAAGTTCGATTGCGTCGCCCTGATTGTCCCTGAGCCCGGAAATGGAAAATGTGACGAGATCTCCCACGCGGGCGGCAAGACCCGTTGTATCCAGAGGGATATCAATTGACGTTCGTTCACCCTGGAGGAGATGCATAACCGAGACTGGATGCTCGTATGTATTTGAGAATGAGTCTCTGACAGATATCGACCCTATGTGTGCATCTTCGACCGCTCCAACCTCGATGTTCATGATGTGCGCCTGCGGGTGCAATGGGACGACATCATCAGATGATCCCTTCTGGACGACGATGAGGGACGGGTTATCCAAGGTCCCGAATGTGATGGAGGAGTGAGTGACGTTTCCGATGTTGTCGTCTCCGTATATGACGGTGCGGAAGTCATTGGAGAGGTTGTCGATCAACGAAGTGCTGAGTTGGAGTTCGATTCGGCTGTCCGAGAAGGCGGCATTCGCACCTCCTATGACCAGCCAACTCGCCCAGTCATCGGCTTCTCGAGAGGTGTTGAATTGGAGAACCTTGTGAACTGCAAGAGTACCACTCTGGCCCGTGAGTTCCACCATGTAATCGGCACCAATTTCGGGAAGGACGTATCCTGTCCGAGAATCGTAATCACTGTCGATGAATATGAAGAATGAATCGGAGGTTGAAGTTCCGAGAAAAGGCTGACCCTCAACTTCGATGAGGTATGAGAGGGCCTCATTCCGGTAATCGATGGCATATCGGGACATGTTGATGTTGGGATTCCTCACCGACTGGAACGGGTCGGAGAATGAGCGCACCCTGGACCAGTCGTCGAAGTTGCCGTCTATCGCGATTCCAGCTTTTGCCTCTTCGCTTGGATACATCATCAGGAGGACGGAGACGAGAATGAGAGCTGCGACACTGATGGCCGAGAGCCTGGACACGAAAGGCCTGGGTTTCAATACCCTGAGGTTCGTAAGGCCACTGCCGTTAATCAATCCGTTCCCATTTATGAGACCGTTTACCTTTCCTCTGCCGTTTACGAAACCCCTGCCATTGACCAGGCCGAGAGGCTTCAACTCAGGGAACTCCTTCCTGCACTCAAGCGGCAGGAGTCTGGGCAGTTCCTCTTCAGGAATCTCTGGCTTCTCAACCTCGATGAGAGACTGTCCGCATAGAGGACAAACCTCGGTCCCAACGAAGACCGTAGCCCCGCAGTTTGTACACCTTTCCTCGCTGAGCCTGCTGAGGAACCCCCTCAACTCTTCCCTCCTCTCCTGGAGTTCCTCGTCGGTTACACCGATTTCCTCTTCCACTCCTTTCTTGTAGCAGAAGGCCGCCTCGTCGAACCTTCTCATCTTTGTGAGGATGTCCGCTTTGAGTATCCAGGCGTTCCTGAGAAATGGATTGAGCTCGAGGGCCCGGTCAATGGACTCGAGAGCTTTCTCGTACTTTCTCATGGATCGGAGAAGAACTCCTCTGGAGAACCAGAGCATCGAATCTTCTGGATACACGAGGAGCTTGTCATCGAAGAAAGCCAGGGTGGAAATACCCTCCCTCATCCTGGTGACATCGTAGGGAACGACGCGCTCATCCACCTCGGTGATGAAGAGGGTCCCGCAGCTGTAGCAGAAATCGTCGAACCCGCTCACGACCATGGAACATATGGGACACTCATACTCCTGCTCAACTATTCCCTCCATCTGCTTTCTGACTTTCGCCAGCTTGGTCGGCACTTCCTTCGCCGCCGCCTTGATTCTCCTGGCTTCTGCCCTACTGAGTCCCATTTTCATGAGCTCGGAAATGGTCACACGCTTCAGCTTCCAAACTGAGTTGTATCCGTTCCCGCAAAGCAGCTCTCCAGTGTCCTCATCGATCTCGAGATGATCCATGAGCTGCTGGATGTCCCTCCTATACACCCTGCCGAGAACCTTCCTCGTTTCCCTCGTCTTCTCGATGATTATCTCCCTGGGTTCCTTCTCTTCCACTAGGAGAGTCGCTCTGCAGGAGGAGCATTGCTTGGCATCCTTCTCAACCTCCGAACCGCACAGTGGGCAGACCAGAATCTCTTCCCTTACTATCTGGTCATAACCAAAGGTCGAGCCGCAAGAGGAGCAAAGGAACTGGATTCGGGCTCTCCTCTCGCATCTCTGGCATCTCTCGGATGGGCCTTCGAGGTCCCTGACATCCTTTCTTACCGTGAATCCACACTGAGAACATCTGAGATAAGGTTGAATCGTCCCTCCGCACAGGGAACATCTGTCCTGCTCCATCTCGACTATTCGACTGCCTCCTTCGCTTCTATTGCTTCCTCTAGGGCCTCCTTTGCCGCAGGATACGTTTCCCGGTAGTAGAGAGCCTTCTCGAAGCAGATGATCGCGTGCCTGGGTCGGCCGAGCTGCATCAGAGCCCTGCCCTTTTGAAGCCAAACTTCAGCGAAGTCCGAGCGCCTTCTGAGAACCCTATTGAAGCACCTCAAGGCCTCGTGATACTTGCCGATCCTGAGGAGCGTGGCGCCTCTGTTGTTCCATGCGGCCACGTAGTTGCTGTCTATGTCCAGTGCCTTGTCGAAGCATTTCAGCGCTTCGTTGTGTTTCCCTCTTCTGGATAACATGTTTCCCTTGTTGTTCCAGGCAATCTCGTTATTGGGATCGACATCAATGGCTCTGTCATAGCACTTCATCGCTCTCTGATGTTTGGCGATCTTGGAAAGCGAAAGACCCTTGTTCATCCAGGCGTCGGAGTAGTTGGGCTGAATCTTTATCGCCTTGTTGAAGCACTTAATCGATTCGAGATACTTCCCCGCTTTCCAGAGTATGATACCTCGGTTGTTCCAGGCCACGGCGTTCTCAGGATTTGCCTTCAGGGCCTTGTTGAATTCCTTCATCGCGTCCCCGAATTGCCCCTTTGCGAAGAGGCCATTGCCCGACGAAACCGCGAGATTACTTTCAACCTTCAGCCTACGACTAGCCGACACGCTGTTGACTCTCCCCCTTTCTTGGCTTCAATCGCCAGGCACTTATAAATAGCTTCTTAAATATCTATCGCTCTAATTATAGGGCCTATGAACGGGGACCGCTATGGAGTCAGCGATTGTACTCTGCGAAGGGGGCTTTGGCAAGAGCGTGGGCAAAACAGCGAATGGTCTCGTGAGGTTCTCCAAGAGGTATGAGATACTAGGTGTAATAGACAGCGGGCATGCCGGAAAGGATGCCGGTGTCGTTTTGGACGGGCAACCGAGAGGTATAGAGGTTTTTTCCTCATTGGAGGACGCGCTCGAGGCGGGAGAGGGGCCAGATTGGTTGATAATAGGTGTCGCAACGATTGGCGGCTTCCTCCCGGGCGAGTTCAGGGAGGCCATAGGGGAGGCGTTGAGAAACGGGATCGGAGTAATCTCGGGTCTTCATGAGGAGCTAGCCAAGGACCCTGAATTCCTCAGCATCGCAAGGGATACGTCGACGAGAATCGAGGACGTCAGAAAACAACCTCCTTTCGAAGAACTCCACCATTTCGCCAATCTCGCCAAGGACATGGATTCGTTGAGAATCCCGATACTCGGAATGGACGGGTCGATTGGCAAGAGAACGACGGGTTGGATCATCCAGGAGGCTCTTGAACGGGCAGGGATTGGATCCGTCTTCGTCGCCACTGGCCAGACGGGCCTCCTTCAGGGGGCGGACTACGGTCTTGCTTTGGACGCGATTGGCGGGGACTTCATGGTGGGCGAGTTGGAGCATCAGATAGGTCTCGCTTACGAGAAGGAGAATCCTGAGGTAATACTCGTTGAGGGGCAGGGAAGCATATCCCATCCCGCCTATGTCTGTGGCACTCGCGCGATCATAATGGCATGCAGTCCCAGCGGCGTCGTCCTCCAGTGCGCTCCCCGCAGGAGGTTCAGGAACTATCACAGGGAGGAGCTTCGAATCCCGATGCCCAAGGTTGAGGAGGAGATTGAGCTTCTGGAGGTGTTCTCCGGGTCTCGAGTCATCGCCCTCACGCTGAACAGGGAGGGGTTGAGCGAGGAGGAGGTGGGAACCATCGTCAGTGATTTTGAATCCCGCTTCGGTATGCCGGCTTGTGAGCCTCTCACTCAAGGATGTGATAAGATCGTTGACAGAATCAGGGAGATGCTCCCGTGAGGATTCCAAAGAGCCATCCACGCTATGAATCCCTCAGAACGAGGGAGGAACTCGTGGAGGGCGTGAGGGATGGCCTGGTAGCGAAGGAAGGGCTCATTGCTCACGGAAGGGGGGAGGCGTTCGACTACCTCATAGGGGAAAGGAGCATCGAGCCGGCGGTGGAGGCGGAATACGCCGCCGTGGCGCATCTTCTCAAGGCAAAGAATTCTGTCATCTCAGTGAATGGCAATGTGGCGGCCTTGGTCGCGCGGGATGTTGTGGAGCTCGCCGAGATTGCCAACGCAAGAATCGAGGCAAACATCTTCCACAGAACGGAGGACCGGGTCCGCAAGATTGTAGACAAATTGAAGATGAATGGTGCAGAGGATGTTCTTGGGCTAAATCCAGACGCGAGAATCAAAGGGCTCGATCATCCCAGGGGTCTATGCACAAAAGCTGGAATATACTCCGCGGACGTGGTCCTGGTCCCGCTGGAGGATGGGGATAGGGCGCTGGCATTGAAGGAAATGGGGAAGGTCGTACTGACCGTGGACCTCAATCCGCTCTCGAGGACGTCCCAAGCCTCAGACGCAACGATTGTCGACAACATTACGCGGTGCATGCCCAATCTCATTGGATTTGCCAAAGAGCTTCAGGGAGATGACGAACGGGTCGAAGACATCCTGGCCAGGTTCGATAACAAGAAGGTTCTTTCTGAGGTGCTCCAATTCATCGCGAGGAGGTTGGAATCAGGTTCTCTTGACTAGCTCGATGAGGTCTTCCTCTGGCTTCACGGCTGTTTCAGGGGTTGCGGGTTCCCCCCACATCTTGACGATCTTGGGGACGGCCTTCTTGCCTACATGTGAGAGAATAAAGCCAAAGAGCTGATGATCTTCCATGTCCTCAAGAATTTTCTTCGCTAGTTCCATGAGATTCTTCCTTCGTTTCGAGCCCATCTGATACCTCCGTCTGGTTCATCTTGTATCACTTATTATTCCTTTTCGCTAATAGGGCTGACCTGGAACCGCCCGTCGCTTTCCCGTTAACCATGAACATGGTTAACCGCAAAGTCCAGCCACCGAGTCAGACAGAGCAAGCGGAGGGTCGGAACCCATCGCTCAACCACACTTCGAAAGAGAAAGCTTAAATCACAGCCAAACCATGTGCTAATCCCGTGAAATCATGAAATATGTGATAGTCACGGGGGGAGTTTTGTCCGGCCTGGGTAAGGGTATCACTACCTCCTCGCTCGGTATGCTTCTCAAAGCAAGGGGACTTCGTGTAACAGCCATAAAGATCGATCCCTATCTGAACTGCGATGCAGGAACGATGAACCCCTTTCAGCATGGAGAGGTTTTCGTCCTCGATGATGGCAGCGAGGTGGATATGGACTTCGGCAACTACGAGAGATTCATCGATGTCAGCCTCACGACCGACCACAACATCACGACAGGGAAAGTCTATAGAACAGTAATCGAGATGGAGAGAAGGGGAGAGTACCTCGGAAACACGGTGCAAATAATCCCTCACATCACGGATGAAATCAAGCGGGAGATCATCCAGGTGGGGGAGGATAGCGATGCTGACGCAACGCTGGTTGAGCTCGGCGGAACTGTCGGCGACATAGAATCGATGCCCTTCTTGGAGGCTGTCAGGCAACTCTCCAGAGATGTTGGAAGAGAGAACGTAATCTTCATTCACACGACGCTCGTTCCAATGCTTGGGACTGTACGGGAGCAGAAGACAAAGCCGACGCAACACTCGGTCAGAGAACTGAGGGCGATAGGTATAAAACCGGACATAATTGTCGCCAGGTCCGAGAGACCTCTCGAGCGGGACATAAAGAACAAGATATCGCTTTTCTGCGACGTGCCAAGTGATGCGGTGATAAGCGCTCGCGATGTTGGATCCATCTACGAGGTTCCCTTGCTCCTTGAAGAACAGGGACTCACGGATTTCGTGATGAACAGATTCAGATTGGGCGAAGCGATGGGGGATCTCGGGGAATGGAAGGACTACCTTGACAGATTGCTGAATCCCAGGGACTCGGTGACTGTGGCCCTCGTCGGGAAGTACACTCACCTGATGGATTCATACATCAGTCATGTTGAGGCTTTGAATCACGCTGGAGCCAAAGCAAAGGCCAAGGTCAACATTCTGTGGGTGGAGAGTGAGGATTTGGAGAGAGGTGATTCACTCGATATCCTTGACAAGGCGGACGGTATACTGGTCCCGGGAGGTTTTGGTGACCGGGGAACGGAGGGTAAGATAGGTGCGATCCGATTCGCCAGAGAACACAATGTGCCATTCTTGGGAGTGTGTCTCGGATTCCAGCTAGCTACGGTGGAATTCTCAAGGCATGTCGCCGGGATGGAGGGTGCGAACAGCTCGGAGTTCAATCACGACACGCCCTATCCGGTTGTGGACCTGCTTCCTGAGCAGAAGGAAGTCATCGACAAAGGGGCAACGATGAGACTGGGTGCCCACGAGATAAGTGTAAGAGAGGGTTCGGCCGCCGAAAGACTGTACGGCGCAACCAAGATACAGGAAAGGCATAGACACAGATTCGAGATAAATCCAGATTACATAGACAAGATCGAGAGAGAGGGCCTCGAATACACAGGACGATCCCCAGATGATAGACGAATGGAGATAGCCGAGTTCACGGGCCACCCATATTTCGTAGCATCGCAGTTTCATCCTGAATTCAAATCCCGACCGCTAGGGCCATCCCCGCTCCACTATGGACTCGTGAAGGCAGCCATTGAGACGAAGAGGGGATAGCCGCCTCGATGGCAAAGCTTTTTAGATGGCTTGGCTCTTTTGCCACAGAATGGCAAAACTGGATTACGAGAATCTGCTGAAAAGGGCAAGAGAGAACCTGCCCGAGAGAATAATCACCCGGGAGAGGTTCAGAGTTCCTGAGGTTGATGTCTTCCTTGAGGGAAAGACGACCGTATTCAGGAACTTCGAAGAGATAGCCAGTGCGATAAACAGAGAGCCGTCGCAAATCCTAGTGTATCTTCTCAGGGAGCTTGGAAGAGCGGGAACGATCGATGGCAAGAGAGTCGTCTTTAAGGGGAGGGTCCCCGCGAGTGAGATCGAGAAGCGTCTGAAAGGGTACATTGAGACCTTTGTACTCTGCTCGGAGTGCAGACGACCGGATACCAGACTCGTCAAAGAAGGGCGCGTGACACTACTGGAATGTGATGCTTGCGGTGCTCACAGACCTGTCAAGTTCGGAAGAGTTCTCCCGAAAGAGGAGGAACCGCCTCTCGTGGAAGGCAAGGTTTACGAAGTGATGATCCAGGACATAGGAAGAAAGGGAGACGGAATCGCCAAGAAGGACAGGTACATCATTTATGTGCCGGGAACAGCCAAAGGCTCCATCGTGAAGGTGAAGATAGAGAGAATCACAGGAAACATTGCCTTTGCCCACATCTCAAGGGAATGAGATGAGAACGGAAACCTCTGCTGTCATCGCAATGGGCTGTCTGATAATCATCACCCAATCGCTGGCGGTCTTTCTGGCGGTCCCATTCACAGAGAGCGGATATCAGGCGTTTCCGGACCCCGAGGACCCGCTCAACCCGATTCTGTACGTGATTCTCATACTGGCCTTCTCGGGCATCATCCTTTTGGCGGTCAAGATGGGAAGGAAGAGGTTCCTCCAGTTCCTCATCCTCACGGCGATCTTCCTGACCTTGATCTTCGTTCTTTCAGTTCCGCTCTTCTATCTCTTTCTTTGGACGATGGAACCAGCGATGGCTGAGCTGGCTTCTATGGCCATTTCCACAGGAATCGCTCTCGCCCTCACATTGATAACCTATAGGCATCCTGAATGGTATGTTGTGGACGCGGTGGGGATTACCGTTGCAGCTGGCGTAACGGCAATAATAGGGATATCTTTCGCGATACTGCCGGCAATCATCCTTCTGGTTGCGCTCGCCATATACGACGCCATCTCCGTCTACAAGACCAAGCACATGGTCACGCTGGCTGATGCCGTCACCGAGCAGCATCTCCCTATCCTCCTCGTCATACCGAAGTCAAGATCCTATTCATACAAGACCGAAAAAGGCCTGAAGAATCAAGTCAAGAAGAAGCGTGAAGCGATGTTCATGGGGCTGGGCGATGTGATTATCCCCGGAGCCCTGGTCGTCTCGGCCTTTCGATGGTTGCCAAATGAGCTTGTCTTGGGCTTTCCCGCCAGCGTGCTTGTTTCCGTGTTCACCATGATTGGTGTGATTGTTGGCTTTTCCGTGCTGATGAGGTTCGTGCTCAAGGGAAATCCGCAGGCGGGCCTTCCGCTCCTGAATGCTGGGGCCATCCTGGGTTTCATCGTCTCCTATGTCACCATATATGGCAATCTTGGTTTTGGCATTGGTTGAGAGGTGTAGGAATGAGAATGCTCGCAGCGACTGACATTCATTCTTCGAATCCGGGGGCCAGAGCAATACGCAATGCGGTTCTTGCCCACAGGCCAGAGCTGACTCTCATCTGCGGAGACGTCACCCACTTCGGACCTCTGTCCTGGGCAGAGGCTTTCCTAGAGAATCTTCCAGGCGATGTCCTGGCAATCCCAGGCAATTGCGACCCGCCGGAGATGGTGTCAATTCTGGAGGATCTAGGCATCTCCCTCCATGCGAAGGAAGTCAAAATCGAAGGTCACGCTTTCGTTGGACTGGGGGCATCGAGTCTGACCCCGTTCAACACGCCGTTCGAGCTTTCAGAGGACGAAATCAGAAGCACGCTGAGGCCCTTGATGAAGCGGGGTGCCATTCTAGTGACACACGATGCTCCAAGAGGCCATCTCGACAAGACCGCGCAGGGTGATTCCGTGGGAAGTGCCGCCATCAGGGAGGTCATTGAAGAATTCTCGCCAACATTCTCGATATTCGGTCATATCCACGAGAGTCCTGGGGTTCAAGAGGAAAAGACCATCTTTGTCAACCCCGGTGCGGCGATGTTTGGAAGATATGCCATCATCGATACTGAGACACAGGAGGTTCTTCTGAAGGAGGACTCCAGGGCTTTCTGAGTGCCCATCGCTAATGGCACACCGAGTGGGACGGATGACTGGCACTGAAGAGACGCCTCTGGGACTTCGCAACGTTTTTATAGAGTACCGTTAATAGTGAGCTTCCCAGTGAGAAAATGGCTCTGTGGCAAGGAAAATCCAAAAGAAAGCCTTCGGGTGGGAGACTGCGTTCCGCTCGCAAGAAGAGGAAATTCGAGATAGGGAGAGAACAGCAGTACGCGTCCACCGGAGAGGAGAGAGTCAAGTTGTACAGGACCAGAGGACGCAATCAGAAGGTCAGGCTGATGAAGGTCGAATGGGCCAATGTTCTCGATCCAAAGAAGAAGCAAACAAAGAGGTCGAGAATCCTTACAGTGAAGACGAATCCCGCCAACCCTCACTTCGTGCAGAGGAACATAATCACAAAGGGTGCGACTATAGAAACGGAGCTTGGAGCTGCGAGGGTGACCTCCCGTCCAGGTCAGGACGGGGTCGTCAATGCCGTCCTCACCAAATAGGAAAGCTTTTTTCTTAGGAGCTGAATATGTGCCGCGATGCCTAGGAGAAAGGACCTCGTCATTCTTTGGCCCTGCTACTTCGACAGAGCCAAGACCAGGAAGGAGGGGAGGAGGGTTCCCAAGAAGCTGGCGATCCTTGAACCGAGCGCAGAAATCATCGCCAAGACGGCGAGGGATCTCGGCTACTACGTCGAAATCGAGCCAGAGAAAAGACATCCCTCCGAGTCCTGGAGAGGAGAAGGTCGTGTGATTGTGGCCAAGACGACTTCGAAGTCAGATATCATCAGGCAGATTGCCACTCAACTGAAGGATCAGCGGTCCTGAGGCGTTTCAACCTCTTCCACTATCTTCTTTCCCGCTGAGACGCTGTCAACGGAGTGGATGACCGCTCCCATGGTTTCTATCGTCTCAGTAACCTTGTCGAAGCTTATGGAGTGCCCCTCTATGGTTATTTTGATGCTCTCGGTGTCCTTGTCAACCTCGTTAACAGAACAATTCACACCAAGAACTCCAACGAGCTTCCCGAGCCTTCTGGAAAGTTCCACAATAGAAGGGCTGTGAGGCTTCAGAACGTCGAGAACCAATCGTTTTATTTCACTCACTGTTTGTTCCCTGCCGGTGGCTATAAAATGGGCGAGGGGTTATAAG
>JBHIBK010000006.1:0-17542 GCA_046759065.1 Thermoplasmata archaeon
GACTCTAGTCCTAGGGGCGACCTTTCTGATTCCCTTGAGGAGCCTCTCAATCGCGCTGGGATTCGGGACGGGCGTTTCCGTCTCGCCCACACCGTCCGCCAGATAACAGAAGACACACGACTGTCCTCCTAGACGGAAGTTCCGCACCCCCAAAGAATATAGCGCGCGAACCTCCTCGATTATGTCGCCCGTTCCACGAAACTGAGGCTTGCCGTAAAGGGGCTCGATGCAGAATGAGCACCCGCCCGAAAGATACCTGACACAGCCCCTCCAGCTGTCGATCTCCGCGATTAGCGGCTGAGGGAAATCGGGATGGTTTCTGACGACATCCGACCCGCGAACAGACCATTCCTTCCACTCATCCATCTCTCGGTTCCTGTGCGCCGCACTCCCGCCGGTAAGGAAATCATACACGAATGCGTCCAAATCCTTCTTGGCTATGTGGTCAAAGACCCCCTCGATCCTGCCATCATGCGGTCCAAACCTCGCAAGCGGACCTCCCAGAATGCGGATGCCCTCAAAACCGTCAACGAAGCCAACGACCTCTTTGGATGAGATGGGCATCCCGCGAAGATATCTCCCTGGAACAATCGGTCCCGCTATCACGACGAGGACATCGCCTGATGGTGAGGTACCCCTGCGGACCTGATCGACTGTGAGATATTCATACCGGTGACCGGACGAAATGACAGCACCGGTAAGGTAGCGAGGATAGGGAGAGACGTAGGGCGGCACACCTAGGCATGAGGGCTCATCCACGTATCCATCGAGGATTGTCATCTTCATGGTGTTCCGATAACCTCTGGGACTTATAATTCTGCTTGATAAATCGAGGCAAAATAATATAACGAGGGGTGGTTCTACTTTTTTGCATGGCCATTGTTGGACTTCCCGATCAAGCAGTTCTGGTCATCGGCGTAATTCTCATCCTTGTTGGCCTCGGCTTGGCGTTCTTCGGTAGGGTGGTCTGGGGAGCCCTGATGTCCCTCATCGGCGCGTTCATTGGCGGGACAATCGGGTATGTGATCGGCTACATCCTTGGCGGGTGGATCGTGGCGATGGTCCTCTCTCTTATCTGCGCCATCGTTGGTAGCATGCTCTTCGGCGCAATGGTCAAGTTAGGTCTTGCTTTCCTCACTGGAATCCTTGCAGGAGGTCTTGTTTTCGTGGCTCTGGGAGACATGCCGCTCGATTCCAAGATAATCGGGGCCTTTGTGGTCCTAGTCATTGTCTTCGCAATCTCGTATTACTTCATCGAGGAGGTCATCGGCATCATTACTGCCCTGATTGGGGGGATTCTGTTGGGCATAGGCATTTGGCTCGTATTGGGGAGCGCGAGCCTGGGGCTCCTGATTGGCGGGCTTGCCTTCATCTGCGGAGCACTTGTTCAGACGTTCGCAATTCGGAAGTATGATAGATACGGTCGCCCACGCTGACGACGCATGAAGCAGTGCGACCGAGCCGTCCCTGGCCAATCTTTTTATACTTTCTGATTTGTGCTAGCTACCATGCTGAGGATAGGGACCTGTGGATGGTCCTACAAAGACTGGATTGGTCCATTCTATCCCGAGTCGATGAGAGACAAGAGGGGTGGATGGCTGGAATACTATGGCAAGTTCTTCCCAACGGTGGAAATCGACAGCACCTACTACACTGTTCCGGGGGAGAGAACGATACAAACCTGGATCGCCAAGGGTAAGAGGATGGAAGACTTCGATTTCTCCTTGAAGATGCACAAGGACGTGACCCATATGAGGATTTTGAAGGATGGAGAGCGTGCCGCAAAAGCCGCCAAGGAGTTCGAGGTAGCGGTTGTGGAGCCTCTCGGTGAGAATGGTCTCCTTGCCTCGGTCCTAATCCAGCTATCCCCAAGATTCAAGTATGAAGAAGGCGAGGGAAGTCTGAAGCGTCTTGAATTGGTTATGGACAACCTGGACACAAACGGGCACGACTATGTTGTTGAGTTCCGACACAAATCCTGGCTGGATGCATCGGGATATGATTACCTTCCTGGTGTCAAGGACCTTTTGACACAGAAGAACGTCGCCATATGCACCCTTGACGGCCCCTATTTCCCCAGAACAGGGACATCCACCGCCAACCACGCCTACATAAGGTTTCATGGGAGAAACTACGACATATGGTGGAAGGGAGAGGAGCAGCCAAAGGACCACAGGATAAACAGATACGACTATCTCTACAAGGAGGAGGAGCTGGAGGAGTGGATTCCGACGATCAAGGAGTTCGATTCAAGAACGGAGAAAACGAGGATATACTTCAACAATCACGGAAGGGCGAAGGCGGCGAGGAATGCCTTCGATCTCATGGACAGGCTTGGCATCCCCCATCAGAAGAAGGAAATCAGAATAAAGGAGCAGTTCACGCTTGAGAGTTTTGGCTAGCCCAAAACTACTATTATCATCCCAATCATTTTCAGGTGGGCGATTACAATGTCTAACGAGAGGCCGATTGTCCGGGTCGAACATCTTCATAAGGACTATCCGTATGGTGAGACGATTACACGCGCGCTCAATGATGTGTCTTTTCAAATCGAGAAAGGAGAGTTCGTCGTGATCCTGGGTCAGAGCGGGTCTGGGAAGACCACATTGCTGAACATGATGTCTGCCCTCGACGTGCCAACTAGGGGCAAGGTCTTCATCGCTGAAAGTGAAGTTTCGAGCCTCCCGGACAAAGAGAGAACGAAGTTCAGGGCCCAGGAGGTCGGCCTTGTCTTCCAATTCTTCAATCTCTTCCCCGCTCTCACAGCGAGGGAAAACGTGGAGATCGGTCTGGCAACATCCATTCGCGATTCTGGAGAGGTGGGCAGACGGGCAGTGAGATATCTCGGGATGGTAGGCCTCAAGGACCACGTGGACAAGTATCCGTCACAGCTGAGCGGGGGAGAGCGGCAAAGGGTAGCGGTCGCTCGCGCTCTGGCAAAGGAACCGAAGATTCTCCTAGCTGACGAGCCAACGGGCAATCTGGACGCCGAGACGGGAGAGATTGTCTGGAACCTTCTTTTGGATTTGAACAGGAAGACAGGGACCACCATCATATCGGTAACCCATCTTGAATCCGCCTCCGAAATCGCAGACCGTTCAATCTTCCTAAGGTCGGGCAAGATTCAGAAGATCCTCGCTGGCGGTGAGAGGGGAACCTGATTTGTCCCGGCTGGGCACGAAGATGACATCTTCCCCTGCATCAGGTCTTCGTGAACTGACCGCCCATGCTGACGACGGTCATCCTAGTGTTCATCGTGGCTATGCTTGCCGCCACTCCGATTGTTCGTTATGCCGAGAAGATGGACCTTTCCGATGTGATTTTCAAGAGACAATTCTTCAAGAGACAATTCGGTTGAGCGCCACTTTCACTCCCCTCCCCTCCGATTTGCGTTATAAGCTCGGATGTCGGTTTTTCATTACAGGGGGAGAATATGCGAGCGATCACGAAGAGCCTTGTTCTGGAGGTCCAGAAGAGTGAGAGAGATGTCTCGTCCACCCTAGGACCGCTGGACGACTTCCTTGGTGTGTTTAAATCGTCGAGTGTCAACTTCATAGACAGTGCTTCGGAGTTCCTCTTTGACTTCGTTTCATTGCTCTGCGTTCAGGAGATAAAGAGACACGATCTTCCAGTCGTGTTTCTGGACGGTGGTAACTCTATCGATCCTTTCGTTCTCGCCAATCTGGCCAAGCGGTTCAGTATGGACAGAGAATATGTGCTCAGTCAGGTCCATGTTTCCCGCCCCTTCACCGCGTATCAGATGTCCACGCTGATAGGAGAGAGGTTGGAAGATCGCATACAAGAGAGCGGAGCCGGTATGCTGGTGGTCTCCTGCTTTCCAGCGCTCTACCTGGATGAGGACCTGTGGTGGCCAGAGGCCCTCGAGCTTGTTCGGCAGGGCCTCTCCACCCTCAAAGAGCTGACAGAGAGGTGGAGCACCATCACCCTCGTCACCAACTACAAGCTGAGCAACATGTACCGCAGAAGCGCTCTCAGGAGGCTGCTTTACACCGAACCAGATAAGATAGTGAGGTTCGAGAACGGTGTTCGATGCCTCAGAATCGTGTTGCCGAGGGAAGAAAAATGGATGAGCTACGTCCCGGTGGCTCACAATCAGACTACTTTGACGGAATATCAAAGAGAGTCGGTACGAATAGTCACATAGGGGAGTTTACATAATCGCAAGAAAGCACCAATCAGTGAGGTAATCAAATGGGAAGGACCGTTCCTACCTTCAGATTGCTTCTCGAATCCACCATATCCGGTTGGGGGCAATACAAAAGGGCCCTGAGATCAAAAGACAAGGAGGTCTTCGATGACCTCATGAACAAGGCACGGGCGCACGCATCTGCGTGCTCGTACGCAAACCGCATCGATCCCATGGAGAGCATCTTCATGTCCATCATACTCGAGCTGCAGAAGGAGATAGAGGCTCTCAAAGAGAGAGTTCGGAGCACGGAGAAATGAGAGGTTGGCTATTCGATGTATATCCGGACTACGACAAGGATCGCATGGTCTGTTGGCTGAAGACAGAGAGAAGCGTGGATAAGATAGTCGATGCGAACTACTTCCCCAATTTCTATGTGCGTGGTGAGAAGAGAAAGCTCAAGGAAATCAAGGACTGGCTCAGCTCCGTTCCCATAAGAGATGTTTCCTTCGAGAGAAGGAAGCTGAGGCTTGGAAGCGAGGAGCTTTTCGATGTCCTGAGCGTCACGCCCGCGACCTACTCGGACTTCAGATACCTCGCAGGTGAGATCGACTCGCGCGGTCGCTACAGAGACTTCAGCCTCTACAACGTGGATGTCCGACTGAGCCAGCGATACACTCTGGAGAAGGGGATCTTCCCCATGGCCTTCCTCGAGGTCATGCGCGACTTCATTCTTCTGGACGAGCAATGGGCGATTCATTACGATGTTCCTCGACTAAGTCAAGTGGAGATAGGGGTCAGGGTGGATAGCCGCTCAAAGATCAAGAGGTTCGGTGATTCCATTCATAGTATCAAGGTGGGCGACAGAATCGTCAGAGGATGTGACGAGCGGGAGATGCTTCTGGAACTCGCTCAGAGGATTGGCGTGGTCGATCCAGATGTCGTGCTTACTAGGAACGGTGATTCCTTCCTCTTTCCCTACCTTTACAGGCGGGCCGCCGAGAACGATGTTCTGGCGGAGTTCCAGCTCGGGCGGGAATCGGACTTCGTTGACCCGCACAAGAAAGGGAAGTCATACTTCAGCTATGGGCGGATCCTATACAGACCGCCGAAGTACACATTGCGAGGAAGAATACACATAGACATGGGAAGCTCCTTCCTGCACATGGAGAGCGGGCTCCATGGTCTGATAGACCTTGCGAGGATTTCCAACGTCCCTCCACAGGAAGTGGCCAAGCTCTCCCCCGGAACCGCCATATCGGCGATGCAGGTCAATCAGGCTTTGAGAGATGGACATCCGGTGATATGGAAGAAGAACCTGCCCGAGGAGTTCAAGACCGCCAAAGAACTGTTCGTGTGCGATAAGGGCGGATTCATCTTCGAGCCCAAGGTTGGACTCCACGAGGATGTTCTGGAGATAGACTTCACATCGCTTTATCCCAGCATAATGGCTCGCTTCAACATATCGCCCGAAACAGTCCTGTGCGAGTGTTGCCCGGACTCGAGCCATAGAGTGCCCGAGATAGGTTATCACGTCTGTGAGAAGAATACAGGACTGATTCCCCGCGTTCTGTCCCCCGTAATAAGAAGACGGATGGTCTACAAGAGGCTGGGGAAGGAGGAAGGAGAAGAGCGATCAAGAGAGAAATCGGACATTCTGAAATGGCTTCTCGTCTGTTCATTCGGCTACATGGGCTACCGCAATGCGAGATATGGCAAGATAGAATGCCATGAGTCCATAACGGCCTACGGGCGTGAGATTCTCCTCAAATCCGCTGAAATCGCTGACCAGCATGGATTCGAGGTACTTCACGGTATAGTCGACTCCCTCTGGATAAAGGGTGAGGGCGACGAGCAAAAGCTCATAGAGCACATATCCGGCCACATAGGCATTCCGGTTGAGCGGGAGGGGCTTTACAAGTGGATCGTTTTCCTGCCCTGCAAGACGTTTGACGTTGGAGCCATGAACCGGTACTATGGGATGTTCGAAGATGGCAGGATGAAGATTCGCGGGATAGAGGCCAGGAGACACGATACATGCGATCTGGTCAAAGGGGCGCAAATGGAGATGCTGGATGTACTTGCAAAGGCGGAGAACGCCAAGGAATTCGAGGAGAATGTCCCGGAGGCACTAGAGGTTCTGAGGAAATGGGTTAAGCGGGTCAAGAGAGAGGACGTGAACCTCGAGGACCTCATCATCACTCTGAGAATCTCGAGAAGTCTGGAGGAGTATAGCGTCTTCAATAACCAGGTTGCCGCGCTCACCCAACTAAAAAGGGAGGATGTAGAGGTCCACCCTGGAGAAGTGATTCGATTCGTTCTCCTGGACAGCGAGAGCAAGGACGCGAATGAGAGACTGAGAATTGCTGATATGTTGGAAGGTGATGAGGGCTATGACAAAGCGAAATATATCGAGCTGCTGTGCAGAATGGGCGAGACCCTTCTTCAGCCTCTTGGCCATGATAGGAACAAGATTAACGACATCCTCACCAATGACTAGCTTCATATGCCTTCGCGTGAATATAGTAACAAGGGCTGATGCTCCTTGCGCACAAGAATGGAACGCCTGAAGATGGTGGATATGCTCAAAGTCCTCAGAAAGAGAGGTTACTGGATAGTGGAGGCGACCAATGAGATTGTCGCGGTGAGGCCCATGCACAAAGCCCGATATCCCAGATTCCATCTCAGAATCTTCCCTGAGAGAAGAAAGGAACTGAGCACAGTGGACATTCACATAGACTGGGAGAGGCCAAAGCATTCCAAATACTGGGGCAGGTGCGCAACTGCATACGGAGAGGCCATCAAGAAGGAGATTACCATCCTGAGAGAAGAGATCCGCTCGTTGGCGTCCCTCTCCCAGAATCGACCTTGTGACTTCTGAGAAGGGATGCGGGTCTACTCGTTGTATGCTTTTTCTTCAATACCTTCATCGGACTCCGCTAGCACTGTGACGCGCTGCTCTGCGCTCCTAAGCTTCTCATCGCAGAGTCGAAAAAGACGAATCCCCTGCTCGAACTTCTCCATTGCTTCATCCAAGGACAGTTTGCCCTTGGAAAGCGCGTCCACGATGCTCTCAAGCTGGCTCAAAGCGTCCTCAAAGGTCAATTCTTCCGTCGTCTTTCCACCTCCTTCAGGTTTTTCACGACGCAATAGAGTTCACCGTCCCTGACCATTACAAGAATGTCGTCTCCCATGTTGACGGAATCAATCGTCTCAACAACACTCCTATCTGGGAGCTTAAGCGAGATGGAATAGCCTCTGTCGAGCGTGGCTAGCGGGTCCGCTGTTCCGAGCATCCCGTGCAGCTTCTCCAATCCTTCCCTCCTAACGCTCAGGTAAGACTTCATCACGCGATTCATCTGAACGAAGCTATCATCAAGTCTCTGAGAATGTGTCCTTATCTGATCGAGTATCACATCCGGCGAGAGGTTCGCCTCCAGTCTCTTCACGTCCCTCCTCCTGGACTCCAGCAGGCTCTGCAGAACCCAGACAATGCTCTCCCTGTGAGTGTCAAGAATCGTGCGTAGCTTCATCTGGTCAGGTGAGACCATCTCAGCGGCGGCACTGGGTGTGGCCGCCCTCCTGTCAGCAACAAAATCCGCAATCGTGAAGTCCGTTTCGTGACCTATTGCAGATATTATTGGGGTTGCTGAGTCAAAGATAGCCCGCGCAACCGATTCATCGTTGAAACACGAAAGGTCTTCGAACGATCCTCCGCCTCTGCCCACAATCATGACATCGATCCCGTCGTAGTTGTTCACAAGTTCAATCGCAGATACGATGGAGTCTGGGGCTTCGGTTCCCTGAACGAGCGAAGGTGATAGCATGATGTGGGCCAGCGGAAATCTTCTCTTGAGGACTTTCAGAATGTCTCGGAACGCCGCTCCGCCTTCTGACGTCACAACACCGATTTTCCTGGGAAATGCAGGAATGGGCTTCTTGTGTTCCTCAGCGAACAGTCCCTCCTTCTCCAGCAACTTCTTCAATTCCAGAAACTTCTGATACAGGTCACCCACACCCTCCAGTTTGACCTCTCTCACCTTGAGTTGATAGGATCCGGAGGGAGCATAGACGTCGATGTCCCCAAACGCGACTATACTCTGTCCGTCTTCAAGATCGAGTTCTAGACTTTCCACGTCACTTCTGAACATGATGCAGGACAGGCAGGAGTTCTCATCCTTCAGAGTGAAGTAGCAGTGGCCCTGCGCTGATTTCCCGTAGTTGCTCAGCTCCCCTCTGACGGCGACCCCAGAAAGAGAGGATTCCCCCTTCAGTAGCCTGCGAATCGTGCTCGTAACTTCTGTTACGGAGAAAACTCTCTGAGTTTCTTTCTGCATGTTCCCTCCTCACCTTCTCGATTCCAGCAGAGGAACGAGTGGATGGTTTAAGTATGTTTCCTCAGGTCTTTTGATCTTGCCAGCTCCCCTTCGATCGACACCTCACAATCCACAAATTTCAATCTGTACAGTATTTGCTCGAGTGTCTTTTCTCTGTCCCTTATAGGTACTGCCCACATCTTCAGCACGGGATCAAAGCGTTTCTCGGGAAGAGCTTTCATCGTCCTTACGAGCTGCTCGTCATACTCGAAGCTGATTTGGTATTCGGCCGAATTGCTTTGAATATGGACCACCGGTAGCTTCTTCTGGACATCGACCTCGTTCATGAGCAATTCCTCAATACTCGGGTCGATTCTCAGTAGGCAGTTTGCCGCCTCGAATTCCTTCACCACGTACTTGTAGTGATGAAGAGGGGCCAGCCATTCCTTCGTTTCCGGATCGAATCTTCGCTTCTCCAAGTCCTTGGCGACTCTCACGAGGTCTCTCTCATAGCCAAACTTAATGGCAACCTCGTCCCCCTTCCGTGTTATGAAAACCTGCTTCACGTTTCTCCCTTCCTCAGAAGTCGTCCTCCGCCTACTTAAACCTCTGAGAGGGAGGGTTTGATGAAAGTACTTCACGTGAGCAATTTCCTACAGAGCGGGCACCTCTTTCTGCCCTTGATGCATGCCGAGTGAAACAGCGAGCCGCAGTTGATGCATTCCTCCGAGAAGGCCCCAAGATTTATTTCGGCACCACAAACCCCACAAGCATTTGCTGGTGGAGCAGGTTCATCCTCCACCGTGCTCTCTTGTCCCTTTCGCCCAACGATGTAAGCTGTTAGGACCACCGATGCCAAAACGGCGATGACCAAAATGAGAAAGATAAGGACCAGTGTTAGTATATCCAATTGCCCCGAGCCAGTGGTGCTGAGGTCGATTATGATGTCATAGGACAAATCAAGAGGACTGTCGGGGACCCGGAACGAGACACCTCCGATTCTTCCTCCGTGACTGGCGTTCAAGTCAATTGAATCCCCCGCCTGCATCCATTTGGGAAAGGTTATCTCAAAGGAGTACCCGCTTTCATTGGCGGTTGCCTCAAGGACTTCAGAGGTCTCATTGTTCCTCATGATGACGGTTGCTCCCTCCAGGTTGTTTCCCTTCTCGTCTCTCACCACCCCCTGCACAGTAATCATGCTTTCAACACAGAGAGCATTGACGTACAAGATGGGATCTCTGGACATATCGCTTGACATGATTGTTGTGTAGTTCCTGAGATAACCAGTATCATTGAAGAGGAAGAAAAAGTAGTTGTAATAACCGGGGATAGACGGACTGTAAACTAACGATTCGGGAATTCCGGCGGCAATCGCAAAGGAATCTTCCTTGACGAGATCATTGAATCTATAGACCTCGTATTCTACGAGCCCATCGATTTCACTCGTGAGTGTGACGGTCATGGTGTCATTGAGAAGGTCCCCGTTCGAATCCTGGTTGCTCCCCGTGACCTCAAGAGAGGAGACCATCTTTCCAGAGGTCCGATAGTAGTCAAGATATTCGTCCCACAGGGTGTCCTTGCTGAAGGCAAGGTCGGAATATGTAGCGATCACCTGTGTTGTCGGGTATGACAGTGAAATCCCGTGTGCGTCGACAAGCCTGACGCCCTTCAGGTCCTGCTCGTTGTCCCAATGCCTTTCGTATGCGACCGCGAGGAGAACCTGTGATTTCAGATTCTCCGCCTTCCTGCCGATCCTGACGTTGTCCATATATCTGATGAGTTCGTCCGCTAGGTCATAGAGGTCTCTTTCGTCGACCTCGTACTTCTCAGTGGCATTCCACGCCGCCCTGATCTCCTCACCGTAGTACGGAATGAAATAGTAGAGGTCCTGGAGGAGGTCATCCAATGTACTGACCACGGAACCTATTCTGCTTGCGTTCACACTGGAAAGAATCGCCGAATAGGCGCTCACGCCCTCGTACTCCTCGATGAAGGCATCGACGACCTCCCGCGACAACTCAAAAGGCGTCATTGAGGGGTCATCCACAAGGGGTTGGAGAAAGTCATCGTATGCCCAACCACGGGCATCCTCGTCCTTCTCGGAGCCCACGATGAAATCAACGTAGTCCTTTATCTCGTACATTATCTCCAGCGTGGTCCGGCATGTGTCGAACCCGACCATGTCGAGTCTCCTTCCTCCGTTGCTCGCAACGATCTGCTCAAGAGCCAATCCTAGCTCGGGAGTGGTAAGGTAACTGGAGTTTGAATCGTCCTTCACCAAACCCTGCCAGCTCAATCCGTGGTCCCACAGAATGAGGAAATAGTGGTCCGCGGGGAACCCGCTCATCCCCCAAGTGGTGAAATCTATCAGTGTGGCGGGATCGTCCATGCTTGCCTCCCCGATGTCATCTATTTCGTTCCCTGGCAGTGGCGCGTCTCCTTGCTGAATGAGAAACCTCTTGGTCGAGGTCCAATCCGGATTGGTCGAATACCCGCCAACCTTCCTATCATACTGGACTACTATCTTCACATCTTCAGTTGACCCGACCTGCGCCATTTCCCCGAAGTCAAGTGCGCTCATATCCTCGAGGTTGTTATCCGCGGCCATATAGACCAGTATGGTCCACTTTGTCCCCAGCGCTTCAGCATCTTGATTAGCCGAAAGACCGGCAAGAAGAGCGAGAATGAGAGCCAAAGCCAGAACTCTTCTCATCACTGAAATCATTTTCAGCCCACTATTTAAAGCAATCGCGACCATTCTAGCTCAGCAAGTCTCGTGACCTCACCAGAGGACTGAGTTCCACGCCTAGCTCCCCAAGATTCTCCTGCCCCCCCTCCCCCCGGTCAACGACCACGACCGCTTTCTCTATCTGCGCGCCTTCGGCTCTAAGCTCCAAGATTGCCTTCTTCAAGCTACTACCAGTGGTCGTCACATCTTCAACGAAAATGACCTTGTCCCCCTTGACTAGGTCCCCCTCGAAAATCCTGCCTGTCCCATGCTGCTTTCTCTGCTTTCTCACGATGATGAACGGCCTATCCACCTTCATCGCGACAGCCACAGCGATGGGGACAGCTCCCAGCTCCACGCCCGCGATTCTGTCCATGCCATCTGCAAATGGAGCGATCTTTTCCGCGATTCTCTCTAGAACCCTGGGCTCTGTGATTGCCTTCTTTATGTCGATGTAGTAATCGCTTTCCTTACCAGAGGCAAGCGTGAATCTCCCCAACCGGAGGGCTCCTGTGTTCTTCAGGTCGGTGACTAGGTCCCCTACATCGGATTTGGAGCATCTCACACAAACTCCAGCTATTGCCATTGTGCAATCACTGCAAACATTTCTGTGACAGCTAATGCACTCTTCCCTCGCTTCTTTCATCCCACATATCTCGCACAAGGCCATTGTTCTCACCACGGAACGTCCTTCTTGCCCAGCTTGTATCCTAGGAGGTTGACAGCACGATGCAACGGAGGAGTAATGACGATGATGAATATCAAACCTATGAAGGAGTAATCGAGGATGTAGTGCTTCAAGAACCACTCCGTTTGGAACACAAGAAGAAGAAGTACCGCCCCAATAAGGAAGTCATATTGATCCAGAACCGGCGCCTTTGCCCCTCTCTGGATTCCGAACCTTCTCTTGATGAAGCTGCCCAGGATGTCGCCAAGAAGCGCCCCGCAGGGAAGGAGGAAGAGAAGAAGGGCAACTTGAAGTGGAGGGCCAAAGAGAAACTGCGATGCCCCGGCACCCCAAGCAGAGAGATGCTGAATGCAACCGATGAGAAGTCCCGAAAAGACCCCGCCCGCGAATCCTCTCCATGTCTTTCCGTCCCCAAGAGCTCTCCTCCCATCCCTGAGCTCCAATCCGAAATCCATCGGTTTCCCGCCACCAAACAGGACCGCTGACGGATTCGCGACGTAGGCCGGAATCATGAACCAGAATGCCTGGGCAAGAATCAGAGAGACATCCATCGGCACGGTAATGACATATGGGCAAAAAAACGTAATGAGTCCCGAGGATTTCCCTTTTCTCGATTCTGAACGTGTTCGCAGAATTGATAATCACTTCAACACGGTTAAATATCTCTGGACGATGATTGCCTATCGATGAGCGTAGAGAGGATTCCGACCTATATCGATGGATTTGACAAGGTGCTTGGCGGTGGCGTCCCAAGGGGGCACGTCGTATTGGTGTGCGGAACCCCCGGGACGATGAAGACCTCTCTCACGTTTAGTATACTGTACAACAACGTGAAGATGAACGGATCCAAGGGACTCTTCATAGCCCTCGAGGAAGGTCATGAATCCCTGAAAGGTGCCATGGAAGACCTCGGCATGAGGAACATCGACGAGTTGGAACTCTACGTCTTGGACGTAGCCAAGATCAGAATGGAGCACAAGGAAGAGGAGTTGACTAAGAACTGGATCGAGATCCTCACCAAGTACATTGAACAAAGAGTCAGAGAGAGTCACTTCGACATAGTTGCCATCGATTCCCTTGCCGCACTATATTCTCTCGCACAGCTGACCAATCCAAGAAGGGATCTGTTCCACTTCTTCGGATTCCTTCGCGACCTTGGCGCAACGACCTTTCTCATCTCCGAGATAGCTATGGGCTCGGGCAGGCTTGTTCCGTATCAAGAGGACTTCCTATCAGATGGCATCCTGTACCTCAGGCAGTATGAGGTCGGCGAGACCGACGTGCAGCTGAGGATTAGATGCGTCAAAATGAGGAGAACGGACCACGAGCGGGGCTATTTCACACTAATGAAGTCCGACGAGAACTTCATGGTGACAAGTGTCATCACGGAGTAGCTCTCTTTCTTTGAAGAACTTCTTGGCTTCCTCCGTCGGGTTTTCCACCGAAATGAGATTCTCGATCTTACTTGAGAATGTCCTTGCCCTCCTGTCCAGGATCAATGCCACGCCCATGTCATTCTCTTTCCTTATTAGCCTACCGATGCATTGAAGGAGTCTTCTCGTTGCGGGCGCCTTCACTGCGTAGTCCCAACCTTTTCCGAACTTCAGGTCACAGTGCCTCAGCAATGCCCTCTGTTTGGCGGTTGGCTTGGGGTAGGGTATGCCGACCAGCACGGCCATCTCCAGTTCCTTATCCGGGAAATCTAGGCCCTCACTGACCCGTCCGCCCATTACGGCGAACAGGATGCCCGAGCCTGTCTTGAACCCGTCGATGGTCTCCATGAGCTCATCCTGGGTCAGACTTCGTCTTTCGACGTACAACGGTCTTGAGATCTTCGAACCTATCTCGATGAATTCCTCCAGCATGTCATGGCTGGGAAAGAAGACAACGATGTTGCGGGAGAGGTTCTCGAGAATGTTCATCACATGACTCTTCAGTTGCGGCATGATATTCTCGTTTGAGCGGAGGTCCTCGTACTTTGTTGTGACATCCTCGACATAGAACACTCGCCTGTTCTCGGGAGGGAATGGACTGGGGAACCTAGCTAGGGTGGTTGACTCGTGCAAGCCCAGCGTCTCCCTGTATTCTGTGAGGGGTTCTAGCGTACCAGACATGTGCACGGACGCGTGGCACTCTGACACGATTTCCCCGATGTGCGACGAATCTAAGCAGTATCCTTCGATTCCTAGTGCGTCACCGGCGTTTGCCAGCTTGACGTACAACGAGGAGTCCATGGACATCCAGAGGGTGAGAAAGGCGCCCAGGGAATGGATGTACGACCTTGGGAGCTTTCCGCTTTCTTTCCTCTTTTCTCTTATCACCTCTCCGTAGCTCATCAGATTGTGGAAAAGGGACCTGAGCTGGATGGATGTCGATGTGAGCTTGTACATGAGGTCCTCTTCGAGCTGACCTGGCGGCAGCAGGCCGTCCTCCTCCTCCACATACTCGGCCACAAGAGAGAGAATGACATCGTACAGGATGTCACAGAACCCCTTTACAGTCACAGAACCAAGAACCTTGACATCGCCAAACTCCTCGGCTTCCCTCAAGGCCATTCTGATGGACCGGAGAGTCAGGTTGGCTGATTGCATGCTTCTCGCGTATTCGGGCAAATTGTGGGCCTCGTCAACGACGAGAAGAATGTCCCTGGTCTCGACCCCCATCCATTCAAGAAAGGCTGACCTGATGCCGTGGTCGAAGAAGTAAACGTACGGACAAACCACTAGACGCGCAGATGGCATGAGGAGCTTGGACGTCTCGTAGGGACATATTCCCCGCCTTTTGCATAGGCCGAAGAACTGCTCCATGGTGGGGATTCTCTCCTTTGCCCAGCTCTCTATGCCTCGCAAGTCTTCGTTAAGTAGATTGGAGTAGTACTTACACCCGCCCCGTTCCCCTCTGACGGTTCTCATCTTCCTGTGACTGCAGAATCGCATCAGATCATCCGGGCTCCCTCCTCTGAGCCTTGGGTCATCTCTTATGTGAAGACACATTGAGCGCCTCCCCTGGAAACCCATGCCGAAGGCCCCGCCAATCCTGCGCAGTTCGACCAATACCTGCTTCTGCTGAGAATTCGTCCGGACCAGATGCAGGACCCGCTTGTCTTCCGAAAGAGCATATTTCAGCGCTGGGTACAGTGCACAGACCGTCTTGCCAGACCCTGTCCCTGATTGAAGAAGGAGGTGACCTCCGTGAAGTGTTCTCCCAATGAGCTTTATGATGTCCTTCTGATGGTCGCGATAGCTGTACGGAAACCTCATCCGCTTCAATGCTGTCAAACCAATCTATAAATGAATCCGAGGGAGGTGGGTGAAACTGGCCCTGCAAAGCTATCTACTTGAACGCACTTCTTCCGTATGCTGCAATGCCGCTTGACACTGGAGGATCCTTAAGGAAGCTGATGCAGATTGAATACCGTAACATCAACGCAGGAATCGTTCTGAGAAAGAGAAAGCTCAAGGACCTCATAGAAGAGGATGTTCCTGTGTGCGAGGCCAAGAACGGCTCATCATACCGATTCAACAGAGAAGGACTGCTTGAATTCGTGAATCCGCTCACCGAAGACGAGAAGGAGAATCTCGAACTCCCGATAACATTGACGTTCAATGTGAAGCTACCGGATTACTGCTACATCACAGATGAGCTCGCATCGACCATCCTGCGGCGATTGCACGATTTCGGCATCGCTTACCAGTACAAGGACGGCAAGATGTGGATGCCTGCCTCAATCGGTCTTCACCTCCTCCGCAGGTATGGACGCATAATTCAGAGGCTCTTCTTGCCTTGAAAGCGATGGAGATGTTCCTCAAAAGGGGATCTAGTCGGTCTCTCTTCTTGCGCCCCAGATGTTCTCTGGGACGTCATCATATATGGAGGGATCCTCCTCGCGCAGGATGGCTCTCTCCTCCGCGGACCTCACGAGCTCAAAAATCCTTTCCTTTCTGAAGAGCCAATAATGTATCCTCCACTCCCTACCGTCATAGAGTGTGGTCTCCTCTCTTTCCGTCGTGAGGAGGCCGGAATCCTCCAGCATGTAGAAGGCGTCCCTGTCTTCGGGCTCCAGAATATTGTCGATTATCCTTTCGCTATATCCGAAGAAGTTCATCACCCGATGGGCGATGTCCCTCGCATCTTCCTCCTTCATTCCCTCCCTATCGATGCTGTTTCTGATTGCTTTCGTGAGGGATTCAACTGTGAGTGTTCCAGCTACACCTTCACCTAGCTTCGTTGGATATGCCAATTTGATGCCTCGCTCGTATATATTGGTCGAAGACTGTATTTAAGCGTTTCGGGAGAAAGCCCTGACTTGATTATCACTTCTACGAGGATCACGGGGAGCCAGTATAGGAAAAGGATAAATTCGGTCAGACCCATTACATGGGTTGTCCACAGATTTCACTCTAAGGTGCGAGGGGGCGACCGCATACGAAGGTGAGAGGGTGCCAAAGAGAACCCTGAGGGAGGAGGTCAAGGAGATAAGGGAGCAGCTCTCCAAACTGCAGAAGAGACTTGAGACTCTCGAGGGAGAAGAAGAGCATCCCGCCAGAGTGAGAACATTCATAGACGGATTCGACGAGGTGATCGGGGGAGGCATTCCTCGGGGTCATGTGTGTCTCCTCTCCGGACCGTCGGGAACTATGAAAACGTCGATCGCCCTCAATATGCTGCATGCCAACAGCAAGGATGACGTGAGGGTGCTCTACATCACTCTGGAGGAAACGAAAGAGAGTCTCATCGAGACCATGAGATCCCTGGGTTTGGATGCAGATGATGCGGACTTCATCGTTGATATAGGGCGATTGAGGACGGAACATGAAGGGGTGGAGGAAACGGGGAATTGGATAGATGTACTTAGGAGCTTCATCTCGAAAAGGAAGAGGTACCGCAAGACGGAACTCCTTGTCATCGACTCTCTTACGGCGCTATACTCTCTAGAGGAGCTGCGAAACCCTCACAGGGAGCTGTTTCACTTCTTTGCCTTCCTCAGAGACCTTGAAATCACCAGCGTTTTCATATTCGACTCGGACAGAGAGGGAAGTTACCCCAACCGAGAAGATTCCATTGCCGACGGTTCTTTCTGTGTGAGTTTCCGACGTTCCCCTGACGGCTCAGTCGGTCTTACGATTAGATGCATCAAGCAGAGACATACGAACCATTCAATGGACTATCACAAACTTACGTTCGAAAACGGAAGGTTCTCCATAGGCCCCTTGTCTAGTAGCTCCCCCTGACCTTCTGACGATCTACCTTTATTCCACCAGGTGTAGCGATGAGAAGGTTCTTGCCGATGCCAGCAACGTCTCCGCCGGTGTCGCGGGCCACCGACTTCAGTTCATTCGTTATCCGCTTAAGAGCGAGTTCATCGTTCGCTATCGAGCCATAGTCCACAATGAGTATGTTACCGTTATAGACGTGACTAGTAAGCTGGTTGATGTCCTCGTACCTGTAGACCTCCGCCACCTTCACCATTCCTTTCACGCCCGTGCCAAGTGTTGTTGGGATGTCCTCGAAGGTCATATCACCTAGGTCGATGTACTGGTCTGTCTCTTTTACGGCTGCTTCTTTGAATTTCTTAAAGGGCTTTTTTATGAAACTCATCCTATCCCTCTGATGGGGCGGATATCGTGAATCCTGGATATAATATTATCGTGACTGGGGGAATG
>JBHIBK010000007.1:0-17141 GCA_046759065.1 Thermoplasmata archaeon
AGGAAGAGCCTGTCAGCGAAGCTGAAATGGTGGCTCCGACGGTCACATACGATGAGATTGGCGGGCTCGAGGAGGAACTCCAGAGAGTGAGAGAGATGATCGAGCTCCCGCTGAAGCACGCCGAACTCTTCGAAAGGCTCGGAATTGACCCCCCAAAGGGTGTGCTCCTCTACGGGCCTCCTGGGACCGGGAAGACGATGATCGCAAAGGCCGTCGCCAATGAGGCGGGTGCTTACTTCTCGTCGATCCAGGGTCCCGAAATCATGTCGAAGTACTACGGTCAGAGCGAGGAGAGGCTGAGGGAGAAATTCGAGGAAGCTGAGAAGAACGCTCCGTCCGTCCTATTCATCGATGAACTCGACTCCATCGCTCCCAAGAGAGAGGAAGTCACAGGTGAAGTCGAAAGGAGAGTCGTTGCTCAGCTACTGACGTTGATGGACGGGCTGAGCGGTAGAGGGAACGTCATAGTCATCGCAGCCACCAATAGAGAGGAGGCCATTGACCCAGCGCTCAGGAGACCCGGCAGGTTCGACAGGGAGATTGAGATCGGGGTCCCGGACAGGAAGGGTAGGAAGGAGATACTGCTGATTCACACTCGTGGCATGCCCATAGAAGGCTCGGACGAGGACAGAGACGCGATTCTCACAGGACTAGCTGACATCACATACGGGTTCGTTGGAGCGGACCTGGCGGCGCTGGCGAGGGAAGCTGCGATGAAAGCCCTCAGGAGATACCTTCCGGAGATCGATCTGGAGAAGCCCATCCCTCCCGCCGTTCTCGAGAAGATGAAGGTCATCAAGGACGACTTCAAGGAAGCTCTCAAGGAAGTGGAGCCCAGTGCGATGAGAGAGGTTCTGGTGGAGATTCCACGTGTCTCGTGGGAGGACGTTGGCGGTTTGAAGGACGTCAAGAAGGTGCTTAAGGAGACGATAGAGCTGCCGCTCAAGGATCCTGAAGTGTTCAAGCGAATGGGAATCACCCCTCCTCGCGGAATTCTTCTCTACGGCCCCCCCGGTTGCGGAAAGACCCTGCTCGCCAAAGCGGTCGCAAATGAATCCAAAGCCAATTTCATCTCCATCAAGGGCCCGGAAGTAATGTCAAAATGGGTGGGCGAGAGTGAGAAGGCCGTCAGGCAGATATTCAAGAAAGCTAAGCAGGTCGCTCCCGCGATAGTGTTCCTCGATGAAATCGATGCAATTGCGCCTAGGCGGGGAGTGTCGATGGGGGATTCTGGGGTAACAGAGAGGCTTGTCAACCAGTTGCTCACTTCCATCGATGGTCTGGAGTCCCTTGAAGGCGTCGTCATCGTGGGGGCTACGAACCGACCGGACATAGTGGACCCGGCTCTCCTTCGAGCGGGAAGGTTCGGCAGGCTCGTTCTAATTCCTGTCCCAGACAGGGATGCGCGTCTCGAGATATTCAAGGTCCACACACGCGAAATGCCATTGAGGGATGTGAATCTTGAGGAACTTGCCGATAGGACAGAGAACTTCTCAGGAGCCGACATAGAGTCCCTTTGCATAGAAGCGGGACTGAGTGCCCTCCGGAAAGACCCGGACGCATCGGTGGTGACGATGGAGGAGTTCGAGGAAGCCTCGATGCGCGTGCGTCCCTCCGTCGACAAGGAGACGATGGAGTTCTACGAGCTACTCGGGGAGGTTCTTGAGAAGGGAACGATGTCCAAGAAGGAAAGACAAGACGTACAATCGATGTTCCGTTAGGCCTCATCGTCGTGTTGGCCATCCTCTAATGCTAAATATGAGAATGTAGATATAGGAGAGGCTTAGGGCCAAGGAGGCGTGGGATGAAGAAATTTGCTACAGAGCTGAGGGGAAAGACCGTTATGACGAACGATGGTCAGATCCTCGGTATGATAGAGAACTTCATGATAGATACCCGTTCAGGGAAGTTGCACGATGTTCTCGTGATTCCAGCTGAGGAGATTGAGATCCGTCTCTTCAAGACGGATCCCCAAGGGAGAATCGTTCTGCCCTTCACTGGGATGAAGGCTATCAAAGATGTCGTTGTGATGGACATCGAATAGCTATTCCGATCTGCGGAGGAAGTCTTCCACTACTTCTTTTCTATCCTCAACCTGCACTCTGAGCATTGCCTCTATGGTCGCGGCAACAGACCAGCTCTCAATGACCAGCTCTGGGGACTTCTGGAAGCTCCATCCCACGGAGTCAATCCTCATCCTATTTCAAGGTCTCCTTCACCTTCGTCGTGAGATCTGAGATGTCCATTCCAGTCAGGGCTCTTATGAGTGCCGGAGCTTGAGCGGCTATGTCGACCACGCTTCCAACAAGGTCCGAAGGACCTCTGCTACCCATTATTATCAGTTTCTCAGTGTTCTCCAGCGGCCGCGCCGCCTCAGAGACGATTTCAGGGAGCTTCTCCACTATCAACTCCGTAACTGCAGCTCGCCCGTACTGCTCCCAAGCCTGAGCCTTCTTGGTCATTGCCTCCGCTTCAGCAAGTCCTTTCGCGCGTATAGCATAGGCCTCAGCCTCTCCCTTCAGCCTGATGATGTCGGCCTCGGCGGTTCCCTCTTGACGGATCTTCTCCGCCTGTCCCAGCGCGACCTGAGAGAGCTTCTCCCTCTCTCCATCTGCGAGGAGAATGAGCCTCTGCTTCTCACCCTCGGACACTATTATGGCCTTCCTCTTCTCACCATCAGCCTCTGCGGCCACTGCATTTGCGTGGGCCTTGGCGGGAACCACTTGTTCGGCGATCTGCTCCTGCTCCCTTCTCCGAACCTCCTGCTGCATGACCTCGACTTGCTTCTCCTTGTCCTTGATGTCGACTATCCTCTGCTCCACGACGAGCTCCTGCCGTCGGGTGGCATCCTGTAGCGAGAATGATATCTCTCTGTTGGCTCTCTCCTTCTCAACTTCGGCCTCCGCCTTCTGGCGGGTTATGTCCCTGTCTCTGTGGTAGACCGCAACCTTGGCTTCCGCATCGGCATTCGCTTGTTCCCCTTCCATCGCCGCCTTTGCTTCCTGGATGGTCGCCTCCCTGTTGGCTTTCGCCTTGCCTATCCGCGCATCTCTCTTGACCTCTTCCGTCTTCTTCACTCCGAGGGCATCAAGATAGCCGTGAACATCCTCCAAGTCCCTGATGACAAAGGAGCGAATCTCAATTCCCATGTTCTTCAGATCCGCAGCGGCCATTGTCTGAATCTGACTCGATATCGCGTCCCTGTCACTATTGATCAGCTCCACGGTGAGAGTTGCACAGACACCTCTGACATGTCCTTCCAGCGTCTTCATAGCTATCTCATTGATCTCCGAGTCTCTCTTGTGCAGAAGATGCTCAGCAGCAGTGTTCAGAGTTGCTGGGTCGCTGGAAATCTTGACCTGAGCGACGGTCTTGATGTTGACCTTGGCGCCGCTTCGCGCAACATCCGTCACAATATCGTTCACGTTGACATCAAGGGTTCGGACATCGAGCGGAAGGAACTCATAGGACTCGATGATAGGCATTATGAATTTCGCCCCGCCTGAAATCACCTGGTATCCCTTCTTGCCAATCTGTCTCTTCCCATACACCACCATGGCCTTGTCTGGCGGGACCTTCTTGTATCTCCATGCATAGAGAATGATAGGTGCGAAGATCCCCGCTAGTATGGCCAGTGTCGCTATCAGTATTATTACATCGCCATTCATTTACCTCCCTCCTGGTTTCATTGTCTTTCGACCTTGACGCTATTGCCCACGAGCGCTGCAATCCTCACGGTGGCATCCGTGGGAATAGGTTCATCGGCAATAGCAGGCAGTAGTGTTCTTCCCCTCTCATCTGTGACAATGACAACCTGGCCAATCCTCCCAGGTTTGATAGCCACTGAAACAGTGCCCTCCCGTCCGAGAAGGTCCCTTGGATTCACGATGCTAGACGTTTGAGTCTTGACGAACACCTTGACGACGGCCACGTACATGGCACCTGCAATTGCTATGCTCACCGTCATTGCTATGAGCGGGATTACGTAGGTATTGACGTCCAACTGCTCAAGCAACGCCCCTATGCCTCCAAACGTCGTCCCGAAAGCCAGAACGATTGGGAGGCTCAAAGGACTTATTCCCGGTCCGGTGAAGTCACCATAGCCCATATCAACATCAGGGCCTCCCATGTCAATGTCAGGCCCTTCGATGTCAAAGTCTCCACTGACATCGAAATCTCCAGCGAATCCACCCAGTGCCACAGTTATGATCAGGAGCACCGCACAGATTATTGCTATCAGCAAGTATACGCTTATCACGAAACCACCTCATTTCTCCAGGAAGTCCTCAAATTCCTTACCAGTCTCTCTCCAATCCGTCAGAGTCTTCCTTCGTTCCTCCCTTTTCTGAAGCTTCAGGAGGTCGTATTGGAACTCTTCCGATTTTCCTCCGCTCTCAGTGCTATCCTCTTCCGCTGAGCCACTGGAAAGCTTCAATCCACAGTGACTGCAGTAGGTGTCGGGACCTGAGATTGGATATCCGCAATAGTGACAGAACCTCCGCTTGGACTGTGCCTTCTTGGCAGTCTCCTTGCGCGGTTCCGCCTGGAAAGTCACACCGCACTCATCGCATCTTGTAGCCATTGGACCGACCAATGCTCCGCACGACGAGCAGACGTAACCTCGAAAAATGACACCCTTTTTTCCGAAACCGAGGTCTCTGTCAAGGTCGAAGCTCAGTTCTCTGTCCACATCGAAAATCAAATTCCTGTTGAGACTGAACGTGAGGTCTCTGTCGGGATTGAATCCCAACCTGCGGTCCAGATCGAAGTTCAGCAGCTTCATGACATCCCCCCCTACTGGATGTGATATTTTGAATGTGCTCTGAGAATATAAGCGTTGCGGGAGAACTTTGGCGGACATTCTCTGACATTTTATATATCCCTCTCCGCATACGGCATTCGTTCCTACTGCCTTGAGGAGGAGGGTGGGTTTTGTCAGATGAACAGAAGGATGCGATATTAGAGCGGGTGGAGAAAGAGGGTGTCATGTTCGTTCTGATGCAGTTCATGGACATCCTGGGAATCGTAAAGAACATCACACTTCCAAGCAATCAGCTGGAGAAGGCCTTAGACAATGGCGTCCTTTTCGACGGGTCCTCCATTGTTGGCTACGCGACTATTGAGGAATCGGATATGAGAGCCCTTCCCGACATGTCAACGTTTCGCGTGCTTCCTTGGACATCGGGCGACACTAAGTGTGCAGGTATCGTCTGCAACATTCACGAGGCAAGCGGTGAAAGATTCAGCGGGGATCCACGGTACATACTGGAAATGATGATGAAGGAGGCAGCCGACAGCGGATACGTTTTCAACACAGGTCCCGAGTACGAGTTCTTCCTCTTCAAGATGGATGGGAGTGGGAATCCGACGACAACCCCGGGTGACGCAGGAGGGTATTTCGACCTACTTCCTCTCGATGAGGGCGATATGGTCCGCAAGAAAACCACTCATCTGCTCAATGCCCTTGGTTACGAGGTGGAAGCCTCGCATCATGAAGTCGCTCCAGGCCAGCACGAGATAGATCTCAGGTACACCGATGCGATGACATCCGCAGACAGGGTCCTGACCCTCAAGAACGCCATAAGGACCGTGGCTCTGGAACACGGACTTCACGCGACATTCATGCCCAAACCCATATTCGGAATCAATGGAAGTGGAATGCACACTCATCAGTCCCTTTTGACGAAGGATGGGAAGAACGCGTTCTATGATCCCGACGGCGCGTATCAGCTCAGTGACATTGCCCGCTGGTTCATCGGTGGGGCTCTCGCCAGTGCACGGAAGACATGCGCAATCCTAGCCTCTTGGGCGAACTCCTACAAAAGACTAGTTCCTGGGTTCGAGGCTCCTGTTCTCATCTCCTGGGCGAACAGGAACAGAAGCGCGCTCATACGCGTCCCACCGGACAGAGAGATGAAGACGAGGATAGAAGTGAGGAATCCCGATCCTGCAGGCAATCCCTATCTGCAGTACGCGGTCATGCTCGCAGCGGGTCTTCACGGAATGGAGAAAAAGATAGAACCCCCAAATCCCGTTGAGGTGGACATATACAAGCTACCCTCCAAGGAGAGGCAGAGGCTCGGCATCGGCTCTTTACCTGCGAACCTAGAGGAAGCGCTTGACGAACTTGAGGGAAGCGATTTGATGAAAGCGACCCTCGGTGCCCACATAATGACTCACTTTCTCTACATCAAAAGAGGGGAGTGGGACAAGTACAGAACTCAGGTCACCGAATGGGAAATAGAGAACTTCCTCAGAATCCTCTAGATTTCTTTGGCCAGCTCTTTTAGACGACTTATTCTTTCCTTTGTAGGAGGATGCGTTGAAAAGATCGATGCGAATCCGCTTCCCCTGAACGGATTGACGATGAAGAGCGATGAGGACGCAGGATTCCCCCTGTCGATGGGTTTCTTCTTGTTCGCTCTCTCAAGCTTCTGCAGGGCACTTGCCAGGGCGAGTGGTTTGTTTATCGTCAAGCTTCCCACCTTGTCCGCTTTGTATTCCCTGCTCCTCGATATTGCCAGCTGGATGAGCATCGCCGCCATTGGAGCCGTAATTGCCACAACCAGGAGAATCAGAGCGTTCCCCCCTCCCCGCCCGCCTCTTCCGCCAATCAAGGCGTTGAACCAGAATATTCTGGCCATGAAGGCGATCGCACCGGCCATCGTGGCAGCAACGGTCATAACCAGAATGTCTCTGTCCTTCACGTGAGCCATCTCATGCGCCAATACACCCTCGAGCTCCGTTCTGGAGAGGACATCCATAATGCCCTCCGTCACTGCGACCACGGCGTTGTCTGGATTCCTTCCCGTGGCGAACGCGTTTGGCGTCTTCGTTGGGACGAGTGCAACCTTTGGCTTGGGAACTCCAGCCTTCTTGGCAATCCCTGAAACCATGTCGTGCAACCAAGGAAGCTCATCCTCCTTCAATATTCTCGCCCTGTATGACATCAGGACAATCTTGGAGCTGAAGAAGTAGCTTATCACGTTGAATATGCCCGCCAGGACCAGAAAGAAGGCTGCACCAAGTATCCAGTTCCCGCCTGCAAAGTACCCGCCAAGGACCCAGCCTATTATTGCGAACATACCTCCAAGTAGGAGGAACAAGCCCATGATTCTCATTCTTGGATGCATCTGTCCTAATAACTGCATGAAGAGATATTAAACTTTACGTGCTAGAGGACTGGGTCTTTCCAGGCTACCTGGTGGAAGGGTCCTCAGAACCTCCTCGACCGGGACGCCAAAGATTTCCCCAAGGTCCTTGGCCACATCGTTGGGACTGTCCTTCCCGGGCCGGAAGACGATCATCGTGTCCGAGTGCTTCTTGAGCGCTGCAAGCGGTCCGCAAACAATCTTCCTGGTCCCCTCATATCTGATCTCTCCAACACCGACCTCGAGAGGAAGCTTGTGGCAGTAGTTCCTCTTCCCCCTGATCATGAATCCCCCTCTTGGAAGATACTCACCGCTCTCCGCCCTCTTGCTCACCTGTTCAGGATTGACCCAGTAGGCCGACCCTGATGCAAGACCCTTCGACCAAGCCTTGGAGAAGCACAGAGCGAACTGACACGCTTCCCTGAGCGTATCCTCACCCGCCTGCGAACCCATTTTCACTACAACACTCGGGGCGCCCGACATCTCCGCATGGACATACCTATCACCGGGCTCGAGATGTTTCTTGACGACCTTCTCATTGGACTTGGCATCCCTGCCCGCGAGGACAAGGAACCCTTCGCTGGAAATGAACCATCGGAACCTGTCTACCCACAGCTTCTTCGTCGGTTCCCGTTTCTCGACTTCCCTCTCCCTCCTTTTCCCAGAAAGGGCAAGTCCTTTTTCCGTCTCCTCAATGGCTGTCTCGAGACTCTGGATCTTTGACTTGGCCGTCTTCTCCTTCTCATAATATCTCTGGGCGTTGGCATTGAGGTCCTCGTCATAGTGGATTTCGAACTCTCTGTCCTCGACCTTCAGAACGGCGGTCTTTCTTTTCGGATCCTTCGAGAGGACCTCGACCTCACTAGGGGTCTCGCCCGAACGAATGGTCTGGATAGCTCGGTCGATCGGCTCATAGTGTGTGTAGAAGAACTCTGCAAGCTCATGCGATGTTACTGCCCTATCTTTGTGCTTCTGGAGCGCTTCTTCCTGTTGCCTCTTCCTTCTCTCCAGTCTCCCGACCCGCTCATCTTTGACTTCTTCGGGCTGACCTTCGACATACACGAGCAAGGCCTCACTGAGGCTCTCCCTTCTCTCGTGTCTGAGATTCTCATACTTCTTCAGCCTTACTGGAACCACGTCGATCGGAACATCGTCTTCGAAGACAATCGTCGGGACCGGGTGCGACATCTCATCCAAAAGGCCCGCCAAATTGGAAACCAGAGATTTCAGAATCCCCTTGTCCAACCCCTTGGCGGGCGTATTCTTTTCCACGCCCGTTCGGTGGCACAACTCTTCGGCGTACAGGCCCCCGAGGTTCAGGTCGACCGCCAAGGCCCTTACGGTGTCCCGCTCGGAGGAGGTGATAATAGATGGGATTTCCTCTTGGCTCAACCGCGGTGCATCCACCCTTTCAGGCGGGTAGAGGTAGTCCCTGTGTGCTCGCAATTCCCGTCCGCTCCAGGACTTGGAGCGGAGCGGCTGGAGTATCAACACATCCTTTACGAGAATGATGTTGCCCTTGCCGAACATCTCAAAGATCAGGCGAAACAGACCCTTTCTGTCAATGACGATCTCCAACACCCTATCGAACCTGTGCTGCTGGATGCGGAGAACCCTTCCATTAGTGAGGTATTTCCTCAAGAACATCCCATATGAGAGGGTCTTCTCCGAAGGTTCCGCTACTGGATTGAGGTAGATCCACTTCCCCACATCCACAATCAGGGTTTCCTTTCCCGCGCCCCGCACATTGAACCTGATATGAAGGCGATTCGTATGAGGTTGGTATATCTTGTCGACATAGCTGCCCACGAGCTTCTGGAGCTCAGCAGACATTACCATGATGTCGAAACTGGTCATCTCCTTCTTCATTACTGCTCAAAACGTGGAACCACTACTTAAATATCGCAACAGTTAATAATGGGGATAAGATAGCTGAAGTTGCGCCGTTGTGGCTTAGTAAGGTGTAGGTCGGGGGTTCGAACCCCCCCAACGGCTTTTTCGACTCGAGCTGGAGCCGAGAATGCAATTCACGACCCAAGTGAGAATCTCTCGAATCTTTCGCGGGGCGCCTTGCATATCGGGCATACGTTCGGCGGGAATTTCCTGGCACAAAGATAGCCACAGACAGAACATCTCCAGATCTCGACTTCAGTTGCTGATGTCACCTTGAACTCAGTCATTGAGATTTTCCCCTCCCCCAACATTTCAGCCGCCTTCTCGGCCTCTTCGGTCACCTCGATGGGCCTCCTCTCCGGAACGGGGTCTATCTTCATCCCCTCATGAACCTCCCTGGAAACGAAGAGGGCACAAAAACACGCGCCAAACTCCGCGACATCCGCGTCCCTGTATTCACACGGACAGATTATGTCCGCGTCATACGACTCTATCCCGCAGGCGACTCGACAGGGGCAGGAGGCGTATCCATACCTCTCCTCGTTCGTGACTAGCCCATTGATAAGATCGTCCACGAACTCCCTGTCTGGATTCAAGAAGCATGAGCTCTCCTGGGCGTTTCTCTCCATCCTCTCCAGCATGTCCTTCCTCAAACACCTAGCACCTCCCTTATCCTGTCCTCACGGTAGCCAATGACAACCTCGTCATTCACCACGAGGGTCGGGTAGGAACATCTGGGGTTGTATTTCATGAGGTCCATTCTCAGCCTTTTCCTCTCTCCCCTTGGCTGCAGATCTACGTCCACGAAATCGTATGCGACATCATGGTTCTTGAGGAGAGCCTTCACTTTCCTGCAAAACGGGCATGTGCTTAGAGCGTAGAGCGTTACATCACGACTCCTGTTGCTCCCCTCGACTTGTTCCATGCAATCATCTCAGAAACCCACGTATATATAAATGGCTTTAGTTCGCAGGGAGCCCGCAAGCCCCGTTTCCTGGCTCTGCCACACACTTTCACCAGCCCCCCAAAACAAGGTATATATGACCGTAAGACGTACTAAGAGCGTGAACCTCCTAACCTTGGCCAGGTTTCCCTTTCTCAAGAATTCCTCAGAGTACATCAAGAGAGAGGGGCCGCCCTTGGATGAACTTCTTTCGCATCCCGCATATGAGGAGGCTAGACTCGACGGAATGAATAGAGTGAGGATGGCCCTAGAGGAAGGTCTTATACCGTGGGTGGGGACCCCTACAGATGCCGACAACATGCGGGAGCTTCTCTCGTATCCGATAGCTAGAATGATCGTCTCTGGAGTCGGCGATGGCTATCTTGTGCGCAGGTACTCGTTTGCAGAGGCTGAGCGGGCAAGAACGGAATTGCTTCCCATGGAGGACGATTTCATCTCAATCGTGGCAGACGACTTGGGAATGGACTTCAAGATGAACGGACTCGTCTTCGTCCACTTCTCTGATTATCTGAGGTACTCAGCGCAGATGAAGAGCAAGGAATGGAAGCTCGTCAATCAACGGTTCAGAAGAGGATACGTCCAGCTCGGCCGTGGAAAATTCATCAGAATCATCAAAGAAGCCATACAGAGAAGGATGGAGTCTGAACTTCCTCTTCCCGTGAACGAACAGATCCTGGATTTCCTTGCAGGCCAGATAAAGGAGATTAGCGTCCTCACAGAGGAAAAGAAGGAGAAGTACAAGATGGAGGACGTGGGGAAGATCAGAATCACACGGATACCTCCCTGTATGCGAGATCTCATTCGTGCTGTTCAGCTCGGGAAGCATATACCACATACTGGAAGGTTTGCTCTGACTGCCTTTCTTCACAACATCGGGCTTTCATCTGACGACATCTTCAAGCTGTACTCGCTCTCCCCGGATTTTCAGGAAGGCAAGACGAAGTATCAGATTGGTCACATCAGCGGTGAAATCTCAGGGACCGAATACACACCGCCGGAGTGCAGCACAATGCAGTCCTACGGTCTTTGCCCGGGTCCAGACGAACTCTGTGGGAGGATAAATCATCCTCTGAACTACTATCGTATCAAGGGCAAGAAGGGCTAGATCCTCCTCCAAGCTGTGATGGCTCTCTGGACAGCCGTTGCGTGGCCTAGAACAGCGAAGACGATCATCGTGTACTCCAAAACCGTGAGGTGGAAATAGCCCTCGATTCCCATTCTCGGGACGCCCACGAGCAGAAGGACGATTTGCACGATGACCGCGATCATGAGCACTGCAAGCCTGTCCGCCCGTCCCATTATCCCCGCATATATCCTTCCTGTGCCTGTAGCCTCCGCCTGCGTGCCCACGTAGCTCGTCATCAGTACGCCGAGAAGGGCGAGGAATCCTATGAACACATCGCAGTACGGTGAGAACATTATTCCGCCGATGATGAAGATATCGGCATACCTGTCCAGGAGATGGTCCAGGAAGTCGCCCCGCTTCGTCTCTTTCTTCCAAAGCTTAGCTATCCGTCCGTCCAGCGCATCGAAGAGGGCATTGAGGCAGAGGAAGGTGAGGGCGACAAACAGGTAGGCGGGACGCATGCTTCGTGGCTCAGGCATGAAGAAGAAAATCCCTGCGAAAAGAGCGCAGAGGAAGGCGTAGACCGAGAGGGTATTCGGATTGACGTTTTCCATCCTCTTGGCAAGTGGGAGGAGAAAGAAGTCGGCCTTGTCCCTCCTCGCGTCTAGTACCAACTTAGAATCACCTCGCTCCAGTCAACGCTCCCCGCTCGGAAGTCAGTTGCGTTTCCACCGATTATGTCAAGAATGTCCCGTGCAACATCTTCTGGCCTTTTCTCCGTTGTATCTATCTCAAAGGTTTTTCGATCCATCTCGAGGGACTCCACCAGAATGCAGTCTATGGCCTCCGCTTCCACGTTCTCAGCGATCTTCTGCTCCCTCCATCCCAGCGATGAGAGCCTCTCCCTCAGTTTGACGGGATTGCATCTTAGAACAATGGAGACCTCAACGTCCAGGAGATGAGACATATGCCCGTCCAGGAATATCAGGTCGTCCTCGAGGGAGCTCACGAACGCATTCAGTTCTTGAGCGTCGATTTCCGCGGTGTCCCTGGCCACATCCCTTCCTAGGACAAAGCCTCTTTCGAGTGCAATCCTGTTCAAGTCGAGCACCCGGTGTCCTCCATCCCTCAGGATTCCGGATGCCGAACTCTTGCCAACTCCAGGGGTGCCTGTGATTGCCACTAGCACATGGGAAGGATTGGCTTATGCAATAAATCTTTTTTGCAGAAAAAGAAAAGAAAGGTGGGAGATTAGCTCTCCCTTCTTCTGACTGCTATCACCAGCATTGCCAGCAGGGTGACCGAGATCGCTGCAACTATGCCGATGTCGGGAATTGACTCGGTCGTGACCGTTTCCTTGGGCTCCACTCCGCCCCAGCTTCTCACGACGATGTTGGTGAATCCGCTTCCGGTCTCGTATCCATCCTTCACGGCAGTCACAGTGACTCTGAAGCTCGTTTCCGTCGTGACGTTCCCTTTGAATGAAGCGGACCACTGTCCGTCAGAAACCTCATCGGGTGTTCCGAGTGTCACGCCTGCGTGATCCACGACCATGTTCACATCGCAACCACCGACGTAAGCTCCCGTCAGATCTGTGATGACCACCGTCACCGTGGTTGATTCATCAGAGTCGATGATTGCCGCATTTCTGGACACAACAAGGTCTAGTGTGTCAATGATCGGATGTACGGTCACGCGTGAGCTGCCCGTAGACCCCTGGTATGTCGGCATGAAGGCCGTTGCCGCTATCTCGACATCCGTAGTAGCGTCCAAGATGCTAGGAGCGGTGTATGTGGTCTCGAACACGCCCAATGAGTCCGTCGTTCCAGTTGGAGATTCGAAGGAACCCGTACCGGCGGAGAGTTCAACGGTGGCCCCTTCCACGGTTCCGCCCGTATGGTCAAGCACTCGCACGGTCACAGTGGTATTGCCGCCAGAATCCAGTGAGACTGAAGCGGTGGATACGGAAAGCGTGAGTGAGCCAGCCTGGATCATGTGGAGGTTTGTGAAGGACCAGAAGTTGTTCACTCCTCCTACTGTGCTCACCCAGCCCTCGTAGGTCACTCTGTTGTAGGCATCGATCGCATCATATGAAAGGACCGGGGCAAACAGAGCCTTCTCCGAGATGAGTCCAAGGGCTTGATGAACGTACATCTGCCTGGTCGTTGCATCTACCGCATCATCTGCTGCGTCGAGTGCCGCGGTTATCTCAGGATCACTATGGTCAGCAAGCATCGGAATGTTCCCTATGGCAGCGGGCTCCAGGGAGAGCCTATCCACTCCGAGATAGATGTCAAAGCCGGAAGGATCGGTTGCCGTCGTGTTCAGCGAGACACTGAGCCCGAGCTTGATGAGCATATCCTTGAAGGTAATTGCGATGTTAGCTTTCGTTATGTCCTCTGACAATGAGGGACCTAGCATCATCATCCCAAGTGCACTGCCATCAGGTTTCTCTCTAACTCCGTCGCCATCCCTATCGATATAGTTCAGTCGGTCAAGCTCAATGAGAGTCGTTATGTGGTTAGTGTTCTGTCTTCCCGTTTCATCAAAGAAGTATCCCGCGTTGTACTCCACCACGGATTGATTGTACCAGGGCCCATTCTGGGGATTCATCGGTGAGTGAACTATCATTGTGTTCGGCGTCATGGAGAGGAAAAGCTCCTTGTTTATGGCCATGGACAAAGCCTTCCTGAGGTCCTGGGATGTCAACTCATCGATCGGATTGAAGCCAAAGAAGAGGTACTCGAATCCGTAGCCGGAGAAGACACCAAGGTGCGATTCATTCATTATGTTGGTGTCGATCCCGCTCACATTTCTCATGTCGGTCGGATCGTTGACGTTGAGGGTCCAGCCTATGAAATCGGCCTCTTCTTCGATTAATGCTATTGCCGCCGCATCAATGTCTTGATAGACCTTGAATTCCACTGTGTCAAGGTAGGGTCTGCCATTGAAGTACTTGCTATAGGCACCGATGGTAACTGTATCTGCCGTGGTACTGATTAGTTCAAAAGGACCGCATCCCTCTGTGGGAGTGGTTTCACCGGACTTGACAAGGGGCTTCTGAAGACCCTCCGTCATGAACCTTCCTCCGCCTCCACCAGAGAAGTCAAAGAGAACCTCTGTCGGGGAGAGAACGCTCACGTCATAACCGCCATAGAGAGTCTCGAAGGTGTGTTGGACATCCGTCGCTGTAACAGGACTGTCATCAACATGCCAGAGAACATCGGTTCTTAGGGTAACGCTGACCGTCTGATTTGCCTGATCTACCGACCAGCCTTCCGCAACCCATGGCACCACTTGAAGAGTGACCGGGTCGAGACGTCCGAGAGAATCGTACAGAAGGTCGATCATGCGCAAGCTAGCTTCATCCGATGCTGTTGCGGGATTCAAATCCATTGCAGTGTCCTTCACAGCAACTCGGAAGTCTCCTCCGTACATTCCAGAGACATCTTCTGGAGTGGCCGCAAGGGCGGAAGCAGCGAAACTCATGACGAAGAGCATAGTCAGTACACAGACCAGCGGTCTCATGGCTCACCCTCCTCTGGTGGTCCGACCTCCTCAGCTGGCTCTTCGAGAGGAACCTCTTCAGCAGGTTCTTCTGGAACCTCGATTTCCTCCAGCGCCTCCTCCTCTGCTGGCAATTCCTCCTCGGGAACTTCCTCAACGACCTCCTCCTCGACAGGTGGAATCTCTTCTTCCTCCGGAATCTCCTCCTCAGGCACAGCAGGCTTCCTTCCCAACATGAGGCCAATGGCCAAGCCAATTATGAGGAGAACGATGGCAAGTGCCATTAGAATCAGTGTCGTCCATGTCTGCTTCGTAACTGTGAGTGCTGGAGACCAAGTTATTGATATGGCTTGTGTGGCAGTATTCCCTGCCTCGTCCGTTGCTGTGACTGTGATCTCATTGGCGCCGAAGCCGAGGGTAACCTCTTTGCTGAAGGCTTTATCTGACGGAACTACTGGAAGACCATTCACTGTAACGATTTCCACATCACTGGAGACTGTTCCTGTAACGTTGATTCTTGGAACCAAAGCTTCTCCAGTCATTGGGTCCATGTTGTTCTCAGGAACAGATATTGTCAGAGTGGGAGCAATCGTGTCCCTGATTATGACGGTGTCGTTGCTGTAGAACGTATGGCCTGCAGCATCAACGGCGTCTATCTCGATAGTGTTCGTCCCTTCTTCTAGTGATATGGTCGTCTCAAAGGTCCCGTCCTCGTTAACGGGAACTATCATCCCGGCGATGGTCAGCTCCACAGTCTCGTTGAACTTCCCAGAGATTGTGACGGATTCTGCGTTTGTTGGGCGGGTCTGTGACTCTGACGCAATCAGATATTCCAGTACAGGTGGGTTCGTGTCAACCGTTATGACTCTTGTCGCGATAGCAGCGTTCCCAACTGAATCTTGGGCGGTCACCATGAGTAGATTCACCCCCTCCGTCAACTGGTCAAACATGTATGAGAAGGATCCGTCCGAGTCCACAGGCACATCCGCACTGCGAATTAGGACAGTCGCTCCTGGCTCGGTTGTTCCAGTTATCATGATGGAATCTGTCGGAATGGTGATGTCCGTGGACGGGTAATCGACATCGACCAATGGCGCAGCTGTGTCAACGTAGAAGTGCCAGGTCATTTCCTCCAGATTGCCTGCGAAGTCTCCGACCTGCGTTTTGACTGTGTGCATTCCTTCGGCAAGAGGCGCATTCGGAACATAGCTGACTGTTCCTGCCGCATAACCGCCGAGGTCTGAATCGAAGGGTACAGAGACCAACGACGTAGAAGTTATGTCAACACCATCCAACCATAGACCTATCGACGTCGAGTCTATCTCCCCGTTGCTGTCGGAGAAGCCTGCTAGTAACGCGGGCGTGCTATCTGATGCTACTGAACCATCCGCTGGAAGCGTTTGCGGAACCTCGGGAGGAGTAGTGTCGTAAGTCAAAGTGACGGGTACGAGAAGGGTCAGCGATACCGGGGCATTTCCCGGGGATGCGAAGAATGCTGCCTTCTTCGGCCCTTCTGTAGTGGTATCCTCCGGGAGGTCCCATGCAAGATTGAGAACCTCACTGGAATAGGCTGGGATGACGTCCGCTGTGTATGTGACATCGAACGGGGATGGTCCAACCTTGAGCTCCGTGACTGTCATATCCGCAAGGGAACCAGCTCTCCAGACGTCGAAGCCCGCCATCGTGATGACGTATCTGCCGGGTGTTGGAAGGACCAGAACGACAGTCTCGTCCGCGTCTGCATCCGCATCGTACTTAACGAACTCATCCGCCTGGGCTTGATCATCTCCGTTCGCGTCCAGGAACACACCGAGATCCATATCTGGGCAACAGTCGGCGTGCCCCTGCAGGTGGAACTCGATCGTTATGACCGATGCCTCGACATCCCAAAGCATGGTGTTCAATGACCTGGCAAGGTACTCAACGAAGCTCTCGTCACCCACAGGTTCACCATCAAACTCGATGGGGATGTCTAGGAACTCGCTGACTTCTGAGCCAGCAACGGTAACGCCTACAGGCTTTCCATAGAACTCGTGGAAGGGGTCTGGATTGGGTAGCCACGGTATGGTCGTCGACAAGACGGTTTCCAAGGAACCTTGCAGCTCGTTCGTGGAGAAGTCGAGTGGATATGGCGTCATACTGAGAAGACCCGTCTCCCCGGACATAACGTCAGCAGCTTCCTCGCCCTCGGCAGTGGTTGTCTCCACGATCAGGACGTTTAGACCGGGACCAGCGCTGAGAGCCTTGAACAGTCCGTTTCCGGCTCCTGTCCAATCGGGCGTCTTCTTGAAGTATCCCGGGGCCCCGACATCTGTCTCGGCCACCACAAACGGACCGTATCTGCTTTCATTCAGTTGGGAGAAGACGTAGTCACCAAGGCCGGGAGAACCTTCCTCAGGTTCCTGACCGAGATGACGTATGTCGGCGTAGGTGTTGTCGCCATCACTGTCGATGTCGACTATGAACTTCGTGCCCTCTTTGAGGACGAAGGTGTCAGCAACGTCGAAGAAGTAGTACCTCAGGTCATAGGCGCCTCCGTAGCCTCTGAGGGCGTTGTTGT
>JBHIBK010000008.1:0-17025 GCA_046759065.1 Thermoplasmata archaeon
AGTCTCTCGACGCCGACTATGTCGTTCTCCTAACCGCGGACTGCTTCACAACCAAGGGAGCCATCGAAAGGTTGCTGGGCATCCTCGAATCCGATTCAACGGTTGCCATTTGCGGCGGGCGTATCATAAGCGCTCGAACAGGCCGCATCGAATCCGAGGGCGGGACCATCAGCTTCCCATTGGGGATTGCGATTGCGCGCAACAAGCATCGGGAGGCAGATTTGCCCGCCTCCCAACCCGCCGATGTTGGATATGTTGATGGCGCCTTGATCGCTTTGAATCGGGAGGCTTTCAAGGAGATTGGTGGCTTCGACTCGAACTACTTCGCCTACCATGAGGAAGTTGACCTCTGCTGGCGGGCACGTCAGATGGGTTTTCGGGTTGTCTGTGAACCGGCTGCGACTGCGCTGCATCGAACTTACGGCTCTTTCGGAAAGTTCCCCGTCAGACGTTGGAAGCTTGCCGAGAGGAATCGTGTTGGGTCAAACGTCAAGAATCTGGAGAGGCTCAATCTTGTTGTGGCACTCGTGGCAGAAGTGGGTTACGCAGCTGCAGTGTTCCTCTTAGCTCCGATTCTCGGCCCGCAAGGATATGCAACGGCGTACGGCGGTGCCCTGATGGACGTGGCAATGGGCCGCCTACATCTGAGGGAGACCCGGCGGGCAGTGCAGGACGTCAGACGTGTCGCTGACGACATGGTACTCGCCTCGCACGCCCGACTCGGCCCTAGCGCCCTCCTCTCGGAACTGAACGTGCAGCGGGAGCTCTTCTATTCTGGGGAACGGACGGACCACGAACCCTCATGACCGTCGTACGAAAGTGGTTTGCAGCGACCGCTCGTTTCGTTGGGGTTGACTCCGTTCGGAGTGGCCTATGGCTGGCCGCGGCTGCGAGCGTCCTTGTCGGCCTCTTCCTATTCCAGTACTCCATCTATGGCACCGAGCGATACCTGGGATGGGACACATCCTCATACGTCGCCAGAGCTCGGGTCGTTCACCTCTTGGGACCCGTGTTCCTGGCGAATTGGTACGACTTCCCCCTCCTTTACGACCTATTTGTCTGGATAGTGGGTACCGGACTGGGTGATCTGGGACTCGCCGAGCGTGTGCTCCCTCTGCTCGTCGGCATGGCCTTGGTAGCCCTCTATCATCGGTTCGGGAGGGAGCTCTTTCGAAATCCGAATTACGCGGGCCTGACGGCCGTGCTAGCAGCCCTGTCTGTGAATACCCTTCGACTCCTCAGTGACCTTCATCGGAATCTCCTCTCGCTGACGGTCGCCTTCGCCTTCCTGCTTGTGCTCCATGAGCTAATCCAAGGACGCCGAAATCGAAAGCAGGGATTCGTTCTCCTTCTCCTCTTCAGTGCCATCGGCGCCTACAGTCAGCTCGAGACGTGGGCCGTACTCCTAGTCGCCGTCCTCATCATCGGGGCCTTCTATCGTCGGATCCGGTGGCTCGCGTACGCTGCGATGGTCCTGCCCTTTCTGCTGCTCGCCCCTTTGCTTCTTGGCTACGTCGCGAACTGGGCGGCTTTTTCGGGACTTAGATTGGCAGGAGAGGTGGGGTCTTTGAAAGTGTTCACTACCGAGACGGTCCTCTCTTTCCATGGAGGAAACCTGTTCCTCCTGGCCGTTGCTGTGATCGGCGCGGTCTTCCTCGCGCACCGCGGCCTTCGGGAAAGGGGTCTCTGGGCCCTCCTCTTGATGTGGTGCGGAGTGGCCCTGGGACTTCTGCTCACGACTCCTCTGGGAGTCCCACCCCATCGACTGCTGTACATCCTGCCGATACCCATCCTCTTGGTCATTCCACCCGAGGCCCTCCATCGCGGGCTTCCTACGCTGCACCTCCGGTTCCCCGCGAGCTTCACGAGACACTTCTCGGCCCGGCAACGGAGCGCGTTTCGCAGGGTTCTGCCCGTGCTCGCGGCAGGCCTGGTTGTCTCGGCTTCCATCGTGGGATTGGCAGCTCACAAGGATCGCTACCTCCAGCCCTTCGTAAGCGAGGAACGAATCCGAGAGCTCATCGCGGTTGCTGATGTTCTCGAGGGATACGAGGCGGACATCCCCATCGTGCCATTGTGGGGGTCAAACGGTGTCTGGATGCACGGCGTGGAGCTGGGCTACGTGAGCAGTCTGAGCGGTCCGGTCCTCACCTACTACGGGCGTCCTCAGCTCCTCCTGACGATGACAGATCCTCTCCTAGCCTACCCCGCCCTCACGGATACACCCGACCCGACCAGAACAACCGCCCGAGGTTCCTTCTGGACTCTGCAAAGGATCCTGGGGGAGAATGCACAAATCGACGAGCGACCCATCCTCGTCGAGACCGCCGGCTTGTACACCCGTCCCGTGTCTGACTACTTCGTGTTGAAACATCATGTTGGACCGGGAGTCTACCTCGTTCCACCGGGCTCGGTCTCACCGACAGAGAAGGACATATGGGTGTTCTTTGGCGCCTACGACTGGGGAGTCTCAGCTCCGTTCTACACGATTGCGGAAGATTGGGCGATAGCGCCGCAGGTACTCGAATACGTTGTGCCATCGCTCGCCGCCCTCTGGGAAGCCTCCTTCCCCTTCGTCCTCACCCAGGATGCGGGGGAAGCCACCCTCTCCCTCCACCTGCCTGGCACACCTGCCATCCCCGGTACGTGGCAAATTCCGTGGCCGAGCGTGCGGGGATTCGAGATTTACGTCGATGACCGATTCATCGCCGAGTACGAGTATGGGGGGCAAGGGCCCATCTGGGTTAACTACACCCTGGAGAACCTGCCCGCAGGATTCCACTTCCTCACGATGCGAGCCGAAACCGTGGGGGAGCCGTTCGCCATTACCCTCGACCTCCTCGCCCTTTACCCGCGCGGTGTGGAGCTGGACACGATCCTTGCGGCCTACGCTTCGTGAGATCCGGGAGGATGGGGCCAGGGGAACCTCAGGGGTTCGAAGGAATGGACCCTCCCCTTCCTTCAGCAAGTCAAAGGACACAGCTCGAGAGTGTCCAACGTGACCACGATGGCCAAATCCGCGGTCCCCCTCGCTTCCAGGGTAATCTGATGGATTCCTGGGGCGACTTCCATGAGAGGCACTCGGATCGCCTCTACGCCGCTCCCCCCAAACTCGTGAAGGTGAATCGGGACACCATCCAGGTAGATCTCCAAGGGGGCGAGGGGAGCAGAGATGCCGCTGGGAAGGAGAAACGGACTCTCCCAATCCCACAGCCGGACGACCAGCTCCATGGTCGACCAGTCCTCGGCCAGGGAGATGGGATAGGTCACTCGAAACACGCTTTCGGCGGGCTCCGCGACCCATTCGAGAACCGTCGGGGACTCGGACCAGGCGGCTTGCCGTTCGTCAAAAGCTGTGGAGGTGCTCCAATCTGCGTGGGCGAACAGCCTCCAACGATCGATGGTCTCGGGGGTCAGGGAGTCCGCGGGAATGAGGTAAAACCCGGTCGGCATGCGAAACGGCTCAAGGAAGGATTCCGAGAGGGCTCTGTCGTAGGACGCCCCAGGGACCAGGACGATGGGGCGAGACAGCGCTCCCAAAGGATCTCCCAATCCCGCGAGAACCTCAGCGCGGAACGCCGCTGCAATGGACGCCTCCAGCGTGGGTACGAATCTCCAGACATACACGTCTGGATTCTCGGGCAGCGTGAAAAGGAACTGCAGCTTGCCGTAGTACACAAGGTTCTGGGGTATCTGAATCCCGAAGTAGGCCCGATAGATCGGGGAGAAGTACGCGGCCTCCGGCCCGTACATGACCACGATGGGCTGGTTATGACCCATCTCACGGACGCGAACGGCCGAAGCGGTCAGCGGCGTGATATCCTCGAGCTTCACATAGGGCTGGACGTAGACATCGGCCGCAACCGCGGCCGTCAAAACTGTGGGTGTCACTACAAGAAGCACGGCGATGACCGGAGCGAGTGGAGTCGGCGCTGTCTCACCATGCCTGGGAGACTGGGGTTCCCCTCTGCTCCGACGAAACCTCGTGAGAAACTTCGGCATCCAGCGAGCAATGGGCCCCACACTCAATGCCAAGAGGATTGCGAAAGGCATGGAGACAAGGACACGGGAAGGGGGGAGGCCAAGGACGATGATTAGGGGCAGTAGACCAACCAAGACCAGGAACCACCATCCCACAAATCGGGCCGCCAGGTTCCCCGACACGAATTGGCGATGCAGCTCGACCCCGCCAATGACGATGAAGGGAAGAAAGGGACCGGCGAACAGAAGGAGATCCGCGATGCCGATGTTTGGATTGACCGGGAGGAAGAAGGCGGATCCCTCGACGAATCCTTGGACAAAGCCAGGCAGAAGGGGAGACATCGCGATGAGGGGCACGGCCAACACAGCAGGGCCGACGAGCATAATCCGGAGATTTCTCCGTGCGAGGAAGAGAACGAGGAGTGTGAGGGAGAGGACGAGGTACGTCTCCAAGTGAGCAAAGGCCACGACCGCGAGGAGCGGGACCGCTAATACTAGACTCCATCTCCGGCCTCGTTCGGTCGGGTGCTCCTTGGTCACCGCACGAAAGACATAGAGGCCCACGGCCAGAGCTACCGCTTGGGCCAAGAGGTTCCGGTGCAAGTCTGCGTAGAGCCGAATCGTATGGATCGCAACCGCCCCGAGCAACGCGGCAAGAAGCCCATACCGATAATCCGCGGTGATGTCGGTGGTCAATCGATAGTAGGCAAGACCCAGGGGAATTGCAATGAGCGTTGGAAGGATTCGTTCGGCAAGAGCAACGTCTCCGAGGACTGTCCCAAGTCCCACGACAAGGAGGACATAGAGGTGTGGGTAACTCCATTCGGAGACAATCATGGTAAGGGCTCCACGCTCGAGAACGAGCTGGGCCCACCAAACGTAGGTCGACGTATCCCAGCCAAGGAATAGTTCGAACCCATATCGTCCGTACTGAATGAGTGAGAGGAGGACGAGAGGGAGAGCAAAGACCATGACAATAAGAGGCCAGACTCGATTGCCCTTGACGAGAGAGAAACCCCTTCGGAGCCGCTTCGCCAATTTCCCACTGAGGGCCGGAGACCCTGGCTCGTCTGAACTCACTGTGCGATGCCCTCCGTGGAGAATAAGGAGTTTGAAGTTTCTCTTCCCAGGTGTCCGGACACCTCTCCTCGATATGCGATCCTGAGGGCCGTCTTGTCGGGGAGCGGGATGACCATCTGAAGCGACAGTAGTTTCTCCATCATGCGCGGAAGGTGGGAACTCGAGCTTAGCATTTTATATGAGACCTTTTTCTCCGTTCTCAAGACCACGTTCCTCACGCCCGGGGGAGTTCAGTGATTTCGATTGAAAAGATTGACAGCGCAAGGGGCATCCTCCGAAAGGCCTTTGAGATCTTTGATGACAAGGTCGGCCTATCCTGCAGCTTCGGGAAGGACTCGGTAACGGTATTGCACCTAGCCCGGGAATTCCATCCGGAGGTCCCGGCCATCTACATCAATACGGGGCTGGATTTTCCCGAAACGAGGAAGTTCATGGAAGACCTCCACGAGCAATGGGATCTCAACCTCCGTGTGTATCACCCGACACGCGAGAACGTGAGACACCGAAACGAGTTAGACTTGAGTTTAAACCTCTCAGATCCCGACCTCTGCTGCGACTTGTTAAAGGTCGAGCCGACTGAAAGGGCGCTCAGCGGCCTAGAAGCCTGGATTGTTGGATTGCGCCGCGACGAGACGGAGTTTCGGCAGGACTTGGAACCATTCGAGATTGTGGAGCGGCCTGATGGACTGCCCATGACAAGGATTGCGCCCATCCATGACTGGACTGAGACCGAGGTCTGGGACTACATCAAGACAAATGACGTTCCCTACCATCCCCTCTACGACAGTGGCTATCGAAGCATGGGCTGCATGCCATGCAGCAAGGCCGGAATGAGAGGGCGTTTTGAGCGGGCGGGTCGCTGGGACGGGAGCGACAAGGAAGAGTGCGGGATTCACACCTTCCTACCAAGGCGCGACTTCATGCCGAACGTTAGAAAGCACGAGGAGGGTCGGGGGGAGATCCCGGGGATTGTCGAGGACACTGGGAAGTCTCGCCAATGAAAGTCCTCATTTGCGGGATGGACGGGTACATAGGGTGGCCGCTGGCGCTCAGCTTGATCAGCGGGGAAGGGTGGGAGGTTGTCGGCATCGACAACTTCTCTCGTCGACAAGAAGTGGCTGAAGTTGGTTCAGATTCGGCTATCCCAATTGCATCGATGGAGGAAAGGCTCGCGGCCTGCGAGGAAGCCTTAGGGTCTTCGCCATCCTTCTACAATGGCGATCTAAGAGACTATCAGTTTATCGAGAACGTGCTACGGGTGGAGCAGCCAGACGCGATCGTCCATCTCGGTGAGATGCCTTCTGCCCCATACAGCATGATGGATGCTCGACGTGCTTATTTCACACAAGAGAACAACGTGTTGGGAACTCTCAACCTCCTCTTTGCATTGAGAGATAATGGTCCAAATACTCATCTTGTCAAGCTCGGAACCATGGGTGAGTACGGAACCCCGAACACCGACATTCCCGAGGGTGACTTTGAAGTAGAGTACAATGGCCGTAGGGACTGGCTGCCCTTCCCCAGACAGCCAGGATCAATCTACCACTTGTCGAAAGTACACGATTCTGCCAACATCCTATTCACATGCAAGGTCTGGGGTCTCAGAAGCACTGACATTATGCAGGGCGTTGTCTACGGGACCCGAACCGACGAGACAGGCCTCGACGATCGTCTCCGGACTCGGTTCGATTTCGACGCCGTCTTCGGCACGGCCATTAATCGATATTGCGCCCAGGCTGTCAGCGGACATCCCTTGACGCCCTACGGAAAGGGACACCAGAAACGGGGATTTATTGCGCTTCGTGACAGCCTCCAGTGTCTATCCATTGCGCTGTCGAACCCACCATCCGAGGGGGAGTATCGAACCTTCAATCAGTTTGATGAGGTCTACGATGTGACGACGCTGGCAGAGGACGTTGCCAGAATCGCGACCGAAATGGGGATTGACGTGAGCGTCAGACACATCCGGAACCCGAGGATGGAGTTGGAGGAGCACTACTACAACCCTGATTCTAAGGCCCTCAAGAAGCTTGGTTTCACACCTCTGCAGACGCTCTCTCGGGAACTTCGTGGCATGATCGAGGATATCCATCCTTATCGGGACCGCATCATTGCGCTGGCTGATGCGATTGAGCCCAGAGTTCGATGGAATCCGAATGAGGTCGAGGCCGAACCTAAGGTGACTCACTAGGTTTCGGCAAAAGCGAGGGGCCCAGGTCTGCGAGCGAGTGCGTTTATCAGTTAGGACTGTCTCTCACGAGCCGCACGCATGGGTGAGAGGACCGGTTCTCTGGGCAGCGAAGGGCAGGCAACTAGGGGGCCTGATGAAGAGCGATCGGTGGCGATAATTCCGGCTTATAATGAGGAATCGACCACCGGAGCAGTCGTGGCAAAAGTCAAGCCTTTCGTAGACAGAGTCTACGTCATCGACGACGCTTCCACAGATGCCACGGCTAGTATGGCCGAGGAGGCAGGTGCTATCGTAATCAGGCACGAAGTCAACCAAGGAATAGCTTCGGCACTGAACAGTGGGTATCGCGCAGCTACCGAAGACAATGCGCGTGTCGTGGTTCAGTTGGATGCCGATGGTCAGCACGATCCGGGTCACCTTCCGACCCTAGTCGACGCTCTTGATGAGCAGACGGAGATTGTAATCGCTAGTCGGTTTCTAGATGGCAGCGAGACTAGCTACAGCTTTGTAAGAAAGTGGGGTATCAGATTTTTCAGCTTCCTCACATCCGTTTTTGGCGGAACTCGAATCTCGGATGTGACCAGCGGATATAGAATCTATCGGGTTTCTGCCCTCTCGAGGATCCCTCCTTCCCCTGGTCGCCATTGGGCCGTGGAGCAAACCCTGATTGCATTACGTTTGGGCCTCCGGATCAAGGAGGTGTCTGTCACAATTCCACCCAGACTTCAGGGTGAAAGCCAGTTCAGGCTGGGAGTTGCGGCACTATATCCAATAAGAATGACTTCCGCCATCTTACGGGCCCTTCGTATCTCAAGGGGGCTGAGAACTCGCAGTAGAATGTCCTAGCCCCCGACTATCCTAGGCGACCGAGTTCTGCGAGGCGGGCTTCGCAGAAGAAGTCCCTTGATACCCTCTCAAGTCAGCTATGTGGAACTCTGGGAGGAGCCCAGATATCGTGATCACTCCATCGGCCCGTCACACCAATTAGCCCATCCCAAAGGCCTTGTAAGGCGGGCTTCAGGCTGCTAAGCTGTCGGGTGACTAAGACCATGAGAATTCGGTATGTCCCTGTCACCGCGAAATGTGCCATCATAGCAGCAAATCTCTTTGGCCCTCGCTGGTGCTTGTCCGTGAAGATGAACATGTTTCGTGAGAAGTAGTAAGCACGAAGAGGCGGAAGCTCACGTGAGTCACCAGCCCCCACCGAAGAACCAACTTTGTGCAACGCGGACGCCTTTGGATGGACCAGGATCCTGAAGTCCTTCCTTGCCTTATCGCAGAAATCCGCGTCCTCGTAGTAAAGGAAGTAATCCTCATCCAAGAGGCCGACTGCATCGAAAACTTCACGTCGAACCATCATCACACAACCGGAAACGTACTCAGTTTCCGCCGGTTCGTTCTTCAGCCGAAGACTCGTCTCGCCTCTTCCAGGATGTCGAGTGTATCCAAGGATTCTGTTTATCGAACCACCCTGATACCATATTCGATGGCCATCTCCCGAGAATATTGTGGGGCTGATAATTCCGACACCAGGATCTGACTCACAGACACTGACCAACTGTCCTAGCATTCTCGGGTCTGCGATTGCATCGCTGTTCATGAGAAGTACATACTTGGCCCCCTCGTTCAGCGCTGCCCGAATTCCCGTGTTGTAGCCCCCGGCAAACCCAAGATTGTCTTCGTTCACGATAAACCGGACATCTGGATGGCGGGCAGCTAGCTGAACACCAAGGCCATCTCGGGAATCGTTGTCAACTACCAGAATCGCCAGGTCTTGGTAGGCTGTCCTTTTGAGGGACTCAACGGCTTCGAGCGTCTCGGACGGGGTCCTATAGTTCGTGATGACTGCCGCAACTCTCGGATTCATTCAATCGATGACCTCGGATACCTCAGAACGCTCACTAAAGCCTTCCTAAACCATGGGGACTAGCACTGGGGCTGACTCATGAGGGTGGGCGCTCCCTCGGAACATTCTTTGCGTTCTGACCCGTCGTCAGATTGAAGTGTGAGACAAGTATGGCGAATCATTTGAGAATCATCTGGCTCATTTGGCGCGACTTCAATCACCCAGCACACGGCGGTGCGACCATTTACATGCGGGAGGTCTCTCAACGTCTAGCCGCGAGAGGACACGAGGTATTGGTCCTGACTTCGAGTTATCCCGGGGCGGCGTCTTCAGAGACGATCGGCGGAGTTAGAATCAATAGAATCGGCGCCGACTGGAATGTCGGATTCCTCGGGGCAATCATGCTGTTCCTGAAGATCCTCCCTCGGGCGGAGGTCGTTATTGACGATTTCAACGTCTTTCCCTTTTGGACCCCAATCACTCAGAAAAAGGGGAGCCTACTGCTCGTTCATCACCTAGCCGGAGACGTGCTGGATAGGTACGACTTGAATCCTCTGACAAGATGGGGGATATCAGTGCTCCAGAAACTGTTGCTGGTTCTTTACGAGGGGGGGACAACAATAACACCTTCCGTATCGACGCGAAGTGAGCTGTTGCGGCATGGCTTCCGCCCCAGAGATGTCATCCTTTGTCCTCCAGGCCTCCCCGAGGTGCCTGACCCCCTCCAGGAATCTCCCCTGAAGCGACCAGAACCTCAGGCAATCTACCTGGGAAGGGTCGTGCCGCAGAAGGGCATTGAACTGGTTATTCGGGCCTTCAGGCTGGCCTTAGAAGAGATTCCTACAGCCAGACTGCTCATCTGTGGTCGTGCAGATCCCCGGTATCATCAGAAGCTAAAGGGACTCATCGACAGCCTCCAGATCTCAGGTAGTGTTCACCTTATGGGTTATGTCTCGGCGAAGGAGAAGGCGAGGCTGTTGCAGGAGTCCCATGTCTTCGTTGCACACTCTTCGAAAGAAGGGTGGGGAATTGCTGCAATGGAATCGATGTCCTATGGAACGCCAGTCATCGCTTCAGATGTTCCTGGTCTACGGGAGCTGATCAGAGATGGGGTTACTGGATGGCTCGTGGAATGGGGAAACGTTTCCGAACTCTCAGAGAAGATCGTTGATGTTCTTCAGGAAGCCAAGGATCCGACGTCCAAATACACGGAAATCGCCGATGCGTGTCGCGGCGAAGTACGAGCCCATGGGTTTGATTCCACTGTTAGCCTCTTTGAAGAGACTTTGAGACGGGTAGCGAATTCGTAGAACGGGGAGTTCGAAGTTGGCGAGGCAGCAGACGACGAGTACTGCGTTTTCAGTCTTGCCGAAACTCTTCATGATTGGGGCCATTGTCGTGGGGATCGGCCTTCGGCTTTGGCCAGTGATTGTTCATCAAGGATTGCCAGGCGGCGATTCATATATGGCAATCTTGTGGGCGAGGATCATCGAACGAGATCTCAGCATACCTGCGTATGCGGAGATAGCGAGTCTTTGGCTATCCACTGCGCCCACGACAGGTCTGTTTCTCACTTATCTGACCCCCTTCCTTCACTCTTTCCTCTTCGCCTTGGTAGGCCTGACAGGGGTGTCAGACTTCGCGGTTGTGTTGGTTCTAGTTGTGTCCGTTTGGGTTGGCATACTCTTCCTCATGTTCAGGATGGTGGACAGGGTTAGCCGTTTTGAGGCCCTCGCTGTCATCGCGGTGCTGAGTCTTCTGGGGGTGAGGACTTTTAGGTACTTCTCCCAGACCGGCTTTCACTTTCAGAACCTTGTTGGCGATCTCTTTGTTATCTTGATGATTCTACTGGCCTTCAACGTAATGAAGCGGGAGGGGGTATCGAGAATCAAGGCCTATCTTCTCTTACTCGTGGTTGGACCCGTGACTGTCCTCTTCTTCCACCAGCTTAGTGGCATCCTTGTGTTCGTGGTTCTTCTGTTCTTCTTTCCCATCCTTTTGTTGCTCACGCCCTTGCCCAAGGACATTGCATTTCGCCGACGGCTCAAGGTCACTGTCATTGTAGCAGTTGGCGGTCTCAGCGCTCTGGTTCTCCTTGTCCTCTCAATTCCATTCTTTGCTGAGTTAGCAGGAAGGTTGGTGATGGTCAGCCCCGATGTGAGATCCATTCTAGGTCCATGGAATCGCTATGCAGAATTCATGGGTCCAGCTTTGTGGTTTTTTGGGGTGGGCGGAGCTTTGGTGGCTTTCGCCACCTTGGTTGCAGGATATGTCTATCGTCGCAAAGGCCTGAGAGGCTTCCAGATACCAGAAAGGAGGCGACACCTCCTCCTCTTGGGCCTGGCATGGCTTTCAGCGACCTTGGTATTGTCTCGGTCGCAAGACCTGGGATTGAATCTCCCAGGTCTCCGGTTTCTATGGTATGCTGCCTATCCACTCGCACTATTGACAGTCATCGGATTCATGAGTATTCGTTACTTCATCTCCATGCCAGACGGCTCTAGAACCGCCCACCTGAGACCCGCTTTTCAAGTGGGGTTTGTCGTAGTAGTTCTCGTCTCTAGTTACCTCACAATACCATACATGTCAAGCCTTACGTCCGTCGCTCCCCCCGGAGTCAACTTCGGTGATTCGACGTACAACGGAGAAGTAGCTGCAGTCGTGGACTTCCTACGCAGTTCCATCTCTGCGGACAGCACAGTATGGATTGATTGGAGGGGATGGAGAAGTCTTATCTGGTTGCGGACGGAGCTGGTACCAAGCCATAGTGTAGGAGTGACAGTTCTCCCAGGCTCGGCATTCAATCGCCCCATCGACGAGCAGTCCCTCGAGCAATTTTACGCCAGCCCGCCTGGCTCGATGGTCGTTAAGAGCCTCGTCACTAAGTACAGTTACATAACCGAACACGGCAACTTCACCTTTCTCCCCGTCGCAACGAGCCCTCATCTTGAAATCCTTGAGAAAGTGGAAGTGCAGACTCCACCTCCCATTCTGGACGTCGTGGAATTGGCTCCACGGCCGATCACGTCGCCTTCGGTGGATTCCCTACTCGTCCTTCCCGTCGTGATATTGCCAGGGTTTTTCGCAGTTGGTGTCTTTCGGGATTTCCGTAGATTGCTACGTTCGAATCACGTCTGGTCATCCATTGCTGTATCTACTCTGTTGATTGGGGTCGTGTTCACCACAGCTCTCTTTATTGGATGGAGCAACGTCTGGTTGGGTCTGGCTTTGATGGTGTCAGCAGTGGTGGGAGTCGTCGTCGTTAAGTTTGTCAGGGAATCTTTCGCGTAACACCGCCGGGTTGCTTAGGGAAGGAATACCTCAACCCTCAAGTCGTGGTGAAATTGGTCAAGAATGTACGCCGAGTCAGTCTTCATCCAGTCAGAATCAGAAGTATCCCAACGAGCGCAGTCGTTCCATAATTTCCTCCTTGTCTTGGGCTCTGCCCGCACGCTCCTTTGAGGACTTTAGGTCCTGCTCCCAGGCGGGAATTTCACTCGTAGGTTCACTGTCCCTCACCCCGTCGAATGAACGATAACCCCGTTTGTAGAGAGGATGGATCGGAATCCCGGTCTCCAGAGTGTAGCTCCATACTGCGGCCTCCGTCCATGGTAGTATTGGATGGACCCTTGTGTGTGGAGGGTCCTCTCTGGGAGAAAAAAAGACTTCTACAGATCGTGCAAGGTTCTCGTCCCACCGAATTCCAGTGACAACATAGTCGAATTCATGCTTGCTGATGATCCGCTTCAAAGGGACGGTCTTGAGGAGATGATTTCCAACGGTCGATCGTAGGTCGAGCGGGACCTCAGATCCGACCAGGCCAGCCCTCAAGGCTTCCTCTTGATTCTCTGGGTCCAGCAAGTCAAGTTGAATGACATTAGACTCTCCAGCTGCCGTCAACAGGCTGTCATTTCGGGCGATGATTGGGCTGAGACCCTCGCTCTCAGCAATATCATGCATAAAGGTCCAAGTTTCCTCAAAGTGCTGGCCGTGATCCACGAAGACTAGCTGCGAAGCAGCCTTGCTCGCTCCCCTCGCGATGCCAAGCAGCAGGAAGAGGGCAAGAGTGCTGTCCTTTCCCCCGGTCCACAACAAGGCGGGGTTGGTTCCTTTTTCAAGCGTTTCCAGCAGAACAAGCTCACTGATTTTCTTCTTCGTGTCCACAGATAGTGTGTCTAGGTAACGTGGACCAACATTTCCTTGAGAACCCTGGCTAAATCGGCTGGCCAATTCTCGATGTAATCTGTCGGCCCGGTCTGGTGTCGTGGTCACGAGATTCATCTCCTCTGATGGATCCTTTTCAAGATCATACAGCTCATCATCCTTCCTTCCAAGATGGCAAATGAGTTTCCATCGGTCGGCCACGGCTGCCAACGCCGGATGGTCCTCCTTGCTGCGGAACGCTATGAGGTCAGCCCGATATGTGGGATCCCGACCCACAAGGTGAACCATGTGTGGAACTAGCCCACCATGAGCTTCACCAAGAACCATATCCTGCGCCTGAATCCTCTCAAGCCAGGAGTCTAAGGCAAGAGAATCACCTGATGCTATGTCCCGAAGGAGAAAGAACAGCATCGAGATGTCAAGCGGCCAGTTGACGTCCCGATTGGCGCCTCCTCCCGGTGGTCTAACTGCCAGAGGAACGCGGAGCAGCAATTCGTCTAAACCCGAAACGTGATCAATCTTCCCTTTCTCCCCCAGCAGCTGGCCGTGGTCGGATAGGATGATGATGTAGCCATCGTCGAGGAAATGGGGGGGCAGACCTTGAATGAAGGTTCCGAACTGAGAGTCGAGATACTTGACGTTTTCCCAGTAGATCCGTTTCAATAGCTCCTGCTTTTGGCCAGGGATTTTCAGCCGACCCCCCATCGTTCCCCACACGAGCCCTTGCCACAGGCCAAAAATGTCAGAATGCCGGAACCTATACTTCCAGCGGGAGAAAACCCCGCGCCCATGGTAAGGATGGTGCGCCTCCATAAGATTAAGCAATAGGAACATCGGGTTCTGTCTTCTCCGAGCCAAGTCAAGGGCATAGTTGATCGCGTCCAGAGCACCGTTGTCAGATCGCGGTGTCGAAGCAAGTACGGCACCGATCTTCTCGGTTATCTCGAATAGCGGGGTCGTTAGTCCTTCGCGTCTGAGCCACTTGGAGAGAAGCTTGTAGCCCTTGCTCAGACTAGATTTCCACTCACTTGCGGGACTCCAGGTGACTTGGAATCCACGAGTCAGCCCAAAGACCTCCGACAGGATTGGGTTGCAGGTCAGGCATGCCGTGAAGTAGTCATTGGCTTGGAACACTTCCGCGATTGTTCTAACGTCCTCACGCAACCTCATGAACGGAGCCCGAGCCTCGTGCTCACTCGCCGTCATCCCAGTAAAGAGTGAAGCATGTGAAGGGAGCGTCCAGTGCGAAGGGGAATAGGCGCGGCTGAAGGTGATCGACTCGCCGAGAAAAGACTGCAAAGCGGGCATGGTCGAAAGTTTGGGGAGGCTAAATGCCTCAGCTCTGAGCGTATCCAGTACCACAACCAGGACAGAGGGCTTTGATGTCAAACTCTTCCCCGTGTGGGCTTCATCTAGTTCCTGGCCTCGGCGGAAGACCTGGGCGATCCAGTGTCTCGCTGTGAATCATATCTCTCAGCCCGAAACAGGGCGGAATATGTCGTCTTCTTGGGTCGTATTTCACGGTCGTTCCCATCTGTAGGAGGGAATGCATCGAGCTCATGAACATTTGAATCAGCTCTTGTTGAATACAATCATCATCTGATTGCGTGGGTGATCCCATTCCCCTATGTATCTGGGTGTCAATCCCAAACCTTCGCAGGCCCACTGGAACGTAGAAACGTCGTAATGATAAGGGTCCGAATCGAAATGGGTTCTTAGCGGCTGTCGATCTATGGTCGGGTGTGTAACGGACCTCAAGTTAGCCTTCCCTTCAGCGTTCTCGAAGAATGTAGCATAGAACCGTGCTCCCGGCTCGAGGACCGCGTCGATGCCGACCAGGCATCGGATGATTTCGTTCAAGGATAGATGAGTGAAGACGGATTGCGCCAGAGCATAGTCGAATCTACTGCCAAGTGACTGAAAAGAAAAGTCCCCCATCTGGACAAGACGTGGTTCCTTTTCTGTCAGACGTTTATCTTTCACGAGCTTGGAACCCGCAAGAAGGAGCTCCCTATCGCGATCCACTCCACAGTAATGCCCCCGTTCTAGATAACGAATGAAGTGTAGTCCGCCTCGGAGGCTGCCGCAGCCAACGTCGAGGAGAGAGTCTGTTGGTTCCAGGCCTTCGGCGACAAGAAAGTCAAACTGCAGCCTGCCAATCTCCTCCCACATTCCTCCGATTGCGTTCTCGTACCAGGGATACCCAATACTGCCAACCTTGTACAGCAACCGTTTCGCCAAAGAGAGCAAACGCCGTCTCACACCGTTGCGTTGAAGCTGCGTATGATTCCCCCGTTCACAAGACGCTGCCCGCTTAAGAAATCGTCCATGGGCACATCCTCCAGAGGACCATCAGAATCCAACAGATCATCACGCCGCGCGAACCGTTCGAGGAGTACGTCCGCAACAGAGGCCCGCCCTCAGACGGTTTGGCAGCTGGACACGCAGGATAGGACCTGCGACGGCGTGGTCTACATCGCGGAGGCCAGCTGCTGGCGGGCCCATTCCACATGACTCTTGGGCCGGGTCTCGCTCCGGTAGACCCCCGCAATCCTGCCCTCCGGGTCGATGGCGTAGGTGACGCGGCGGCTCACCCCGAGAATCCCCAAGGTCTCGTATAAGCGAGACACAGCCTTGTCCTCATCCGCTACTAGGGTGAAATTCAAGCTGTGATGGTTAGCGAAGGACCGATGGGATTCCACGCCTTGGGTGGAGACACCCACCACTTTCGTCCCGAGGGTCCGGAAGTCCGCCATCTGGTCACGAAAGGTGCAGGCTTCCGCCGTGCACCCGATGGTCTCGTCTTTCGGATAGAAGTACAGGACGACCCAGCTACCCCGGAGGTTGGCAAGTCGGAACGGATTTCCATCCTGATCCAGCGCCTCAAATCCTGGAGCTGGGTTGCCGGCTTTGAGCATTCGATGTTTCCATTCGGCCGCGCTACTTAAGGCTCCAGCGACCCCGGTTGCGTCGAAGCGACCACCCGGCGGAGCCCCTCTCTCAGATCTACGCTGGGTTCGAAGCCAAGATTCCGTTGTGCCTTCGCCATGTCCAGCCAGAGGTGCCGAATGTCGCCGAGGCGGTACGTGGCTTCCTGCCGAGGGGAGACCTCCTTGCCCATGACCTCGGCGACGATCTGTGCCACCTCCATGACTGTGGTGGGTCGGCCGGATCCGATGTTCCCAATCCACACCCCATCGATGGGCGCATCCAGCGCTTGGAGGGCCGCAGCAACGGCGTCCTCGACGAACACGTAGTCCCGGATCTGCTCTCCATCCTCATACACAGTCAAGGGCTCCCCTCGGGCAATCTGTCGTAGGAAGGTCGTTGTGACCCCCGCGTAGGCCCCCTCCCGCTGCCCTGGCCCGAAGACGTTGCCGAAGCGGAGAACGATGGCGGGGAGGCCCGTATCCCGGGAGGCACCGGCAAATAGCTCCTCCTGAACGAGCTTGGTGAAGCCGTATACGGAGACCGGACTCGGAACCCTTTCCTCGGTCGTCCCAAGCGGTTCGAGCACTCCTCGACACTGGGGGCACACGGCCTCCCACACCCCCGCGTCCAGATGCTCAGGGCTTCTCCTCCCCGGCTCCACCCTCCCATCCTTCCCGCAGGCATAGGCCCCCTCTCCATAGACGGCCGCGGAGGACGTCAGGACGAGGGTCTCTAGGGTAGGAACGTCTCGGATGAGGGTGTCAAGCAGGACCGCGGTGCCGCGGATGTTCACGTCGACGTACCGCCCGATGTCACGCTCCGACTCCGCGAC